>CAXTVL010000190.1:0-5687 GCA_964247515.1 uncultured Acetobacteraceae bacterium
GCGGGCGCAAGCCCGTCCTGCTCGCGGGGGCCGCGCTGAGCGTGGCGCTGCCGGTGGGCTTCGCGCTGTTCCACGACAGCCTCCCGGCGTTGCTCTGCTTCCTGCCGCTGCAACTGATCGCCGGCGGCACGCTCACGCTGATGGTCTACGTCGTCCCCGGCGAGCTGGTGCCGGCGGCGCTCACCGCCACGGTGTTCGCGGTGATCCTCGCCGTGGGCGAGATGGTGGGCGGCTCGCTCGGCCCGTGGGTCGCGGGCCTGCTCGGCGACCGCTACGGCCTGGTCGCGAGCATGTGGTTCTGCGCCGCGGTGGCGGCGCTGCTGTTGCTGGTGGCGGCCCTGCTGCGGCTCGCGGCGCCGGCGCGGTCGGGCCGCGTCGCGTCGGCGGCGGTGCACGGCGCCAACGTCGATGGATCGATCCCGTAACTTCGGCAGCTTGAACAAACGTGGCGCCGAGAATGCAAAATTTGCGTCTGCCGGACGTTACCCGTATAGGCAGCGTGTCCGCGCCGCGGTGAGACCACCGGGGTGAGATCACTGGGGCGAGACCACTGGCGAGCCGTAACCGACACGGAGGCGTAACTTGGCTGGCTGTGCATTGGTCGTAAAGACGCACTTCTGGGACCGATACGCGCAACGGCAGTTCGACAGGCTGTGCGGCCAGTGCCGCGACGCCGACATATACATCCAGGTCGACGACAGCAACGGCCGCGTCGAAGGCATCGAGCACGACAAGATCCTGCGCTTCACCGTGGGCCAGACCGCCGAGCTGGGCTTGCCGTCCGATGCCAACATCGGACCGGTGCTCTGGTACAACGGCGACTACCCGATGTACCTGTTCTACGAGGCCTACCCGCAATACGACTCCTACCTGTTCCTCGAATACGACGTGGCCACCACGGTCGACCTCGACCGCATGATCGAGGCGGCGCAGGCGGAGCAGGTCGATTTCGTGGCGCAGTTCCGCGACGCGCCGATCGGCGAGTGGTACTGGACCGAGCGTCACCAGGCCCTGTACGCGCCCGACCAGTTGAAGGAGACGCTGTTCTGCCTGTGCTACGTCTCGCGGCCGGCGTTGCGGTTCCTGTATCGCAGGCGGCTCGAGATGGCGGCGGCGTTGGCGGCCGGCGAGTTGCCGATGTGGCCATTCTGCGAGGTGTTCCTGGGCGCCGAGCTGAGCGCCGGCGGCTTCCGGTTGCGCGACCTGTCGGCCTATGGGGATACTTCGGACTACGACCACTGGCCACCGTACCGGGAAGACGACCTCGCCTCGCTGCCGGGCAACGCCTTCATGCATCCGGTGCTGGACGACGCGCGCTACGTGACCAGCCTGCTGAAGCACGGGCCGATGAAGTATTTCAAGCCGGGAGACGTGGTCGGGCGCAAGCTGCGGCGGATGCCGGCGCGCAAATACGTGCCGGCGCTGTCCGTCAGCATCGTGGAAAAAATCCAGGAAACCATATCGACCACGCTGTCCGGCCGGGTCGGGGCGTAGCCACCCCGCTTGCGCCGGGGCGCCGCTTGCAAAGAGGATTGCCGTGAGACCGAACCTCGTGATCGTGCGCGCCGGCGGCGCCTCGCTGCATCCCGGCTGGCTGGCCGGGCCCGGCCCGCGCAACTGGGATTTGGTGGTCAGCTATTTCGGCGACGACCCCGACCTGTACCGTCAGGACGGCGTGACGCGGATCGACAGCAAGGGGCCGAAATGGCCGCCGTTGCAGACGCTTTTGCAACAGAACCCGCGTTTCATCGACGATTACGAGTATGTCTGCCTGCCCGACGACGATTTGGCGATGACCAAGGACGACCTCAACCGGCTGTTCGACGTGTGCCGGGAGTTCGACCTCGAACTGGCGCAGCCCTCGCTCAGCGCCCGCAGCCCGCTCACCCATCCGTTGCTGATCCACAACCGGTTCTCCCGGCTGCGGTTCACCAATTTCGTCGAGGTGATGGCGCCCTGCTTCAAGACCTCGCTGTTGCGCCGGGCGCTGCCGACGTTCAACGAGACCCGGAGCGGCTGGGGCATCGACTGGCTGTGGCCGCCGCTCACCGACAATCCCCGGACCGGGGTCGCGATCGTGGACGACGTGGTGATGCACCACACGCGGCCGATCGGCGGGCCGAACTACGCGGCCGCCAATGCCGCCGGGGTCGCGGGCGTGTGGAAGGAGTTCGAGGCGTTCCTCGAGGCGCACGGCATGGATTACATCAAGATCGAGATCCATCGCATCCTGCTGCGCTCGGGCAAGTATGTCGACGTCAAGGGACCGTCGGCGTTCCTGACTTGGCTGCTGGCGGCCGGGTATCTCCCCGCGGCGTTCGTGTCGCCGTATCGCTGGCGGCTGCTGTACGAAATCGCCCGCCTGTCGCTGCGTCCGTTCAAGGCGCGGCGGCCGCCGTTCCAAGAGCTGAGTGCCTCGCGATCACCGGGCTGAGCCGCCGCAACCTGGTCGTCGTGCGGGCCGGGAACAGTTCGCTGCACCCGGGCTGGCTGGCCGGCGCGGGGCCGCGCAACTGGGACCTGGTGGTCAACTATTTCGGTGACGACCCGGACATCTACCGCGTGGACGATGTGGCGCGCATCGACAGCAAGGGGCCGAAATGGCCGCCGCTGCAAGCGCTGGTGGAACGGCACCCGGAGTGGCTCGACCGCTACGACCGGGTGATGTTCCCGGACGACGACCTGGAGATGTCCAAGTCCGACCTCAACCGGTTCTTCGAGGTGTGCGCGGAGCACGGCCTGGAACTGGCGCAACCGTCGCTCACCCCGGACAGTCCGGTGACGCACCCGCTGCTGATCCAGAACACCGCCTGCCGGCTGCGCTTCACCAACTTCGTCGAGGTGATGGCGCCCTGCTTCAGCAGCGCCTTCCTGCGCGTGGCGCTGCCGACGTTCAGCGCCACCCAGAGCGGCTGGGGCATCGACTGGCTGTGGCCGCGCCTCGCCGATAACAAGGTATCGGGCATCGCCATCGTCGACGCCGTGGCGATGCGCCACACGCGTCCGCTGGGTGGGCCCAACTACGACGCGATGAAGGCGCAGGGCATCTCCCCGGACGCCGAGCTCGACGCGTTCTGGAAGAAGCACGGCATCACCACGATGCAGGTCGAGATCCACCGGGTGCAGTTGCGCTCCGGCGAATTGCGCGACATCCGCGGCCACTCGGCGTTCCTGCCGCTGCTGTTCGCGCGCGGCTACCGCCAGGCGCTGTTCGCTTCGCCGACACGCTGGCGGCTGCTGATCCAAATGGCCCGCCTCACGGTGCGCCCGTTCAAGGCCCGGCATCCTCCAGCCCAGCCATAGTGCCGGGGGGCTGGGGCTCGGGCCGCAGCGGGTCCAGGGCAAAGGACTGATGGCTCGCGGTCCCGCACATCCTGTCGTATCAACCGCCCGCAAGTTAGGAGCCCAGAAGTGACACAACGCACGATCCTCGTGGTGGGGGCTGGCTTCGCCGGCGCCGTCTACGCCCGGACCCTGGCCGACCACGGCCACGACGTCGTGGTCATCGACCGCCGGCCGCACATTGCGGGCAACGCCTATGACGAGGTGAGTGCCGACGGGGTGCGCATCCACCGCTACGGCCCGCATCTGTTCCACACCAACAACCAGCGCGTGGTCGATTGGCTGGCCCGCTTCGCCACGCTCGACACCTACGAGCACAAGGTCGAGGCGCGCCTGGCCGACGGGCGCTGCGTGCCGCTGCCGGTGAACCGCCGCACGATCAACGACGTGTTCGGCGTGGCGCTCGAGGACGAGCGGCAGGTGCGCGACTTCCTGGCGCAGCAGGCGGAGCCGCGCGCCGAGATCCGCAACGCCGCCGACCATTTGGTCGCCAACATCGGCCGCACGCTCACCGATCTGTTCTTCCGGCCGTACACCAAGAAGATGTGGGCGATGGATCTGGAGGAGCTGGACGCCGCGGTGGTGAAGCGCATCCCGCTGCGCTACGACGACGAGGACCGCTATTTCCCCAACGACGTGTTCCAGGTGCTGCCCCGTCACGGCTACACCCACGCCGTCGGCGCCATCCTCGACCATCCGGCGATCCGGGTCGAGCTCGGGCGGGCGTTCGAGCACGCGATGCTGGATCAATATGATTACTGCTTCAACAGTATGCCGATCGACGAGTTCTTCGGCTACGACGACAGCGCGCTGCCGTACCGCTCGATCCGCTTCCACCATTCCAGTGTCGCGGCCGAGTATGCGCTGGGCGAGACCTCGGTGGTCAACTTCACCGATGCCGGTCCGCTCACCCGCGAGACCGACTGGAGCCGGCTTCCCGGCCACCGGGTCCACGACACCGGCCGCAAGACCGTGACCAAGGAGGAGCCGTGCGACTACCGGGACAACGACCTCGAGCGCTACTACCCGGTCAAGACCAGCGACGGCCGCCACGAGGCGGTCTACCGCCGCTACAAGGAACGCGCCGAGAAGCTCGACAACATCAGCTTCATCGGCCGCTGCGGCACCTACCAGTACCTCGACATGCACCAGGTCATCAACCAGTCGCTGGCCGGGGTCCATGCCTGGCTGGGTGAGCGCGAGACGGTCTGACGGTGGACGTCCCGCCGCAGCCTCGTCGCCGGCGGCGGGACCATCCGCTGCTGCGGCCGTGGTGGCGGCTGCGCCACCAGCTCCTGCGGCTGCGCTTCCTGTTGCGCAAGGCGCTGTACCGCAGCCCGTTCAGCCCGTTGCGCGGCCCCGCCATCGACATCGCCCGCGACACCGGGCTAGGCGACGTGCTGATGTGCACGCCGGTGCTGCGGGCGCTGAAGCGGGCGCAGCCCGGCCGCCGCATCCGCTTCTACACCAAGTTCCCGGCCCTGGTGGAAGGGCTGCCGTACATCGACGAGGTGCATCCGTTCGAGGCGCGGCCGCGATCGGCGATCTTCGCCGAGTACACCGAGATCATGCCCTGGTCGGCGCCCATCGCCCGTATCATCGGCGACCGGCTGGGCGTGCGGGTCGAGGACACGCGGCCCGACTGCGTGGTCGACCACGCCCTCGTGGCGCGCACCCGCGAGGCCTGGCGGGAGCTGCCGCGGCCGTGGCTGCTGGTGCTGCGGCGGGCCAGCCGCTTCACGCCCAACAAGGACTGGCCGGCTTCGTCCTGGCGCGACCTGGTGCGGCGGCTGTGCCGAATGGGCACGGTGATCGAGATCGGCAACCGCTACGACGACGAGGGCGACGAGGGACTGCCCGACGGCCGCTACCTCGACCTGCGCGACCGGACCTCGCTCGCCGAGCTGGTGGCGGCGGTGGCGGCGGGCGACGTCTACGTGGGTCCGGTGTCGGGGCCGCTGCACGTCGCGGCGGCGACGCGCACGCCCGCGGTGGTGGTGATCGGCGGCTACGAGCACCCGGTCAACGCGCATTACGAGGGCAACACCGAGTTCTACACCGCGGTGCCCTGCGCCCCCTGCTGGCTGCGCACGCCTTGCCCGTTCGACCTGAAATGCCTGCGCGCCATCACCAGTGCCCAGGTCGAGCAGGCGGTGGCCCAGACCTGGGAGCGGTCGCGCGCCGGCGCAGCATCGCATCGACCGGGAAGCGCTCCAGCAGCTCGCGCAGGATGCCCGGCAGCAGCAGGCGCAGCAGCGCCAGGTAGGCCAGCGGGCCGAGCACGGCGATCACCTCGACCTGCGCGACCGGACCTCGCTCGCCGAGCTGGTGGCGGCGGTGGCGGC
>CAXTVL010000191.1:0-3842 GCA_964247515.1 uncultured Acetobacteraceae bacterium
AAGCTGCCGTTGGCCAGGCCCAGCGCGAACACGGTGGGCCGCAGCGGCCAGGCCGGCCCGACCACGCTGGCCAGCCCCAGCGCCAGCACCGCCAGCGCCGATGCGGCGCAGCCGCCGATGGTCCAGCCGCGCATCGAGCCGCGCGCGCCCACCGCCACCAGCAGCATCCCGGCCAGCACGCCCATGTGCAGCAGGCCGGTGAGGCCGGTCGACTGGCCGGGGGTCAGGCGGAACACGGCGCCGGCGAACGGCTCAAGGATCAATTCCTGCGCGCTGTAGGCAAGCATCGACAGGAACACGAACAGCGCGAAGGCGCGCGCCTGCGGCTCGGCCCGCGCCCCGCTCACCCCGGGGCCCGCCCCGGGCCCCGCCACCGGGCCGGCGGCACCCTCGACGCGCCACACGGCGAGCAGGGTGACGGCGAAGGCGAGGGCGGCGATGGCGGACACCACCGCCACCAGCCGGGCCGGGGAGAACGGGTCGAGCAGGCGGCCGGCGAGGCCGCCGGTGAGCGCGATGCCGGCGATCATCATGATCCACACGGTCGAGGCCGCCGCGCCGCGCCGCTCGGGTGCCACGCGCTGCGCCAGTAGCACCAGCAGCGACGTCCCGGCCGCGCCCACGCCCAGCCCGACCAGCGCGTAGGCGAGCACCGCGCAGCCGATCCCCAAGACCGGCCGCGTGCCCATCCAGGCGGTCGCCAGGGCCGCGGCGACACCGCCCAGCGCCAACGCTGCCATGCCGCCCACGATCCACGGCGTCCGCCTGCGCCCGATGTCGGAGCCGTAGCCCATGCGCGGCCGCAGCACCTGGGCGGCGTGGTGCAGCGCCACCAGCAGGCCGGGCACGATCGCCGGCAGCGACCACTCGACCACCATCACCCGGTTCAGCGTCGAAGCCGCCAGCACCACCACGGCGCCCAATGCCGCCTGCACCAATCCCAACCGGGCGATGCCGAACCAGCCGAGCGGACGCGCGGCGCTCACCCGAGCACCGGGCGCAACGCAAACGCGCAGACCAGCATCCCAGCCACGTACAACGTCGTGCCGGTGCCGTTATACCAAGGCGCCAAGGCCCGCGGCCGTTCCAGGAGGCGCCGCATCAGCGCCAGTTGCGCCACGAGCAACGCGACCACGACACCGGCATAGACCGACAGCCCCCACGACAGCAGCAGCGCCGCCACCGCCGCCTGCGCCGCCGCCATCACCAGGCAGGCGAGCCGCGCGGCACGATCCACGCCGAGCCGCACCGGCAGCGAGCCGATCCCGGTGGCGCGGTCGCCCTCGACCGACTTGAAATCGTTCAGCGTCATGATGCCATGGGCACCGAGGCTATACAGCGTCGCCACGGCGATCACCCGCCATTCCGGTCGCGCCGCCGCCATCACCGCGGCGCCGGTGAACCACGGCAGCCCCTCGTAGCAGGCGGCGCAGGCGGCGTTGCCCCACCAGCCGTTGCGCTTCAGCCGCAGCGGCGGCGCGCTGTAGGCCCAGGCCAGCGCCAGGCCAAGGGCCGCCGCCGCGAATCCCCAGCGCCCCAGCACCGTCGCGACCACGAGCGAGAGCGCGGTCCAGGCCGCCGCGATGAACAGGCCGAGCCGGCCCGGGATGCGCCCGGACGGGATTGGCCGGCCCGGCTCGTTGATCGCGTCCACCTCGCGGTCGAACCAGTCGTTGACCGCCTGGCTGGTGCCGCAGACCAGCGGCCCGGCCAGCAGCACGCCGGCCACGATCAACGTCCAGTGCCCGCGCCCGGGCAGCCCCGACGACACCACGCCGCAGGCGAACGCCCACATCGGCGCGAACCAGGTGATCGGCTTCAGCAGCTCGAGCAGGCTCACCGGGCTGGGATGCGCGGCGCGGGTGAGTTGGCCCTGGCTTGCTGACATGCGGGCGGCTTCCATCACTGGTCGGCAGCGAGGTCGCCGAGGCCGTAGCGCCGCAGCTTCACGTACAGGCTCTGCCGGCTCAGCCCGAGCATCTCTGCGGCCGAGGCGCGGTTGTCGCCGGTCAGCTCCAGCGCCGCCTCGATGCACAGCCGCTCGATCATGTCGGTCGATTCGCGCACCAGGTCCTTGAGCGGCACCCGCCCGATCAGCTCGGTCAGCTGCGCCACCGAGCGCGGCAGCTCGCGCGCCGCCGGCGCCTCGGCGCTCACCCGGCGGCCCACGTTGCGGATCGCGAAGCCGTAGCAGGGCTGGCCGCCGTTCATCACCGCGACCGCCGAGACCTCGACCTCGGCGGTGCTGCCGAACTCGCCGCGCAGGCTGGTCGCGAACAGCCGCATCGAGCCGCGCTGACGCAAATTGGCGAGCAGCACGTCGAGGTCGACGCCGGAGCGGCCGAGCCAGCGGCCGAGCGCCTGGCCCTGCGCCTGCGCCTCGGTGGCCAGTTCCGCCATCGCCAGGAAGGCGGCGTTGGCGGTGACGATGCCGCCTTCCTGGCTGGTGACGACGAAGCCGTCGGGGGCGTTCTCGACCACTTTCAGCAATTTGTATTGCGTCGCCGGGAGGCTCGCCGCCGCCTCGGACGGCACCGCCGACAGGCGGACCAGCAGGTGGTTCTGGCTATCCTGACGGAACAGCGAGGCGGAGACGACGAAGCCGGCGCCGCCGGGCAGCCGGGCGCGCACGTCGTCGGCCCGTCCGCCGACCCGTACGGTGTCGATCAGCGCCGCCACCGACGCGGCCGAAGCCGGATCGAAGGCGTCGGCGAAGCGCCGGCCAGCCAAAGCGCCTCCGGACGCGTGCGCGCCGCCGGGAGCGTGCGCGAACAGCCGCTCGGCGGCCGGGTTGGCCTCCAGCACGCGTTGCGTCTCGGCATCGAGGATCAGCACCGCCTCCGACGAGATCTGGAACAGCACGCGGTAGCGCATCTCGGCGTTCTGGAAGCGGGTATAGTCGCGCTCCATGGTCTGCTGCGCGTTGACCAGCCGTTGCTGCAGGGCCGAGACCGCGCGCAGGTCGCGCCCGAACGCCACCACGCGCCCCTCGTCGCCCAACGGCACGGCGGAGTACAGCACCGGCACGTCGACGCCGCTGGGCGAGACGTAGTTCACATGCCGCCAGCGCGAGCCGGCGGCGCTGGTGACGTCGTGCAGCATCGCCTCGACCTTGGGGCGGCTCTCGATGGTCACGGTGTCGACCCAGCGACGGCCGATCCAGCCGGCGCGCAGGTCCAGCTCATCGGCCAGCTCGTCGTTCTGGAACGCGACATCGCGGATCACGCCGTCGGCGTCGACCACGAGCGAGACGTCGGTGGCGGCGGCGATCAACGCACCGGCCGCTTCCGCGTCGAGGTTGCCCAGCGAGCCTTTCGGTGACTTGAACGCCTTCACGAGAGAAAACAGCCTCCAACGCATTTGGTCCCCTCCCGTGATCTTTTCTACTTGCGAGGCTGTCTACGTGCCGCGGGAGGCGAGGTCGAGCAGGCCGCGCGCCTGCAGCACCGCCTGGCGTCCGTCGGCCGCGGTCGCGTCGGCGCCCACCATGCCCACCAATTCCGGACGCTGCTGGAACACCGGGCCACCGACCATGATGCCGATGGCGCGGTTGCGCGACAGGCGGCGGACCTTGCGGATCGCCTCCGCCAAGGCATCGAGCCGGGTCACGGTGCCGACCGAGAATCCGACCACGCCGTACCAATCGTGCCGCAGCATCCGCAGCATCTCCTCGGTGGAGTCCGGCACGCCGCTCCAGACGTGCCAACCGGCGCGGCCGAAGAACTCCGTCACCATGGCGAGGCCGAACGAGTGCTGGTCGCCGGGCCCCGGCACCAGCAGGATGCGGCGGCCGTCCTGGCGCAAGCCGGCGGCGCCGCCGCGGGGGGCATCGCGGTGGGGGC
>CAXTVL010000191.1:3852-5655 GCA_964247515.1 uncultured Acetobacteraceae bacterium
AGGCCGAAGTTGCGCATCGCCTGGCGCAGCCGGTCGGTGGCGATCGTGACCAGGCCGAAATCGACCAGGTCGTCCTCCCACAACTGGCCCAGCCGCCGCGCTGCCGGCGCCATCAAATCGAGGTAGATCGCATCGAGCGTCATGCCGGAGGCGTGCAGGCGCTCGAGCAAGGCCAGCGACTCGGCCATGCCGTGCGCCATCGCGGTCTCGGCCAATCGCGCAACCTCGCCTGCCACCGACGTCGCCGGCGCCACGACCGCCCGGGCGCGATGCGCCAGCAGCAGGCGCGGCACCACGTCCGCTTCGATGGTGCGCGACAGCACGTCCTGGGTGCGCCGCGCGTCGCTGCGCGGGCCGCCATCCATCAACTCCAGCCGGTCGGCCAGTGTCAGCGCCGGCGTGGCCGGGTGGCGGACATGGGCGACGTCTTTCTGGGTCAGATCGCCTGTGAACCGTGCGTCCATGGTCATTTTGCACCCTCCCCGTTAGTGAGCCATTCGGCTCGAAAAGTGTCAAGCCAGATTGACGTCCAATTCTGTTGACAGTGGAAATCTCGCCAGGTTAGCCTTCTTGGGCGGCAGGGATGGCGAAACGGCAAGCAGCGAGACGGCAAGGCTTCGGCGATGTCCGACCGGGGCCACGCGTCGCCACCCAGCCCGGCTTCGTTAATTCGCAGCGTTTACAGCGCGGAGTGTCAAGCGATGTTTGATGGCGGCGTCGTCGGAAGGTTGATCGAGCGGGTGGATTGCTGCCCCTGGGGTGCGGCATCCGGCCGGGATATGGCTTTCCGGTCACAGCCGGTGCGAACATCTGTTGCGCCACTCTATACATTCGAGGAACGCCAGCGCCGCGACGCGACGCCGTGGACGCTGGTGCAAGGCGTGCTGGCCCCGGTGCAGTTCGCCATCTTCCTGGCGAGCCTGGGCCTGGTGCTGCACTACCTCGCCACCGGGCACGGCCTGGCGCTGGCGACCGGCTCGATCGTGGTCAAGACGCTCGCCCTCTACGCCATCATGCTGACCGGATCGATCTGGGAGAAGCGGGTGTTCGGGCGCTACCTGTTCGCGCCGGCGTTCTTCTGGGAGGACGCGTTCAGCATGTTGGTGCTGGCGCTGCACACCCTGTACTTGCTGGCGCTGTGGACCGGCGCGCTCGACGCCCGCCACCTGATGCTGCTGGCCCTCAGCGCCTACGCCTCGTACGTCGTCAACGCCGCGCAGTTCGTGGTCAAGCTGCGCGCCGCGCGGCGCGAGCTGCCGGCTTCCCCGGCGCTGCGGATGGCGCCTTGACCGACGCTGCCCTGCTCGACCGGCCGGTGCTGCGCGAGCGCGGCCAGCGCGAGGTGTTCTGCGGCCTGACCGGGATCGTCTGGCTGCACCGCAAGATCCAGGATGCCTTCTTCCTGGTGGTCGGCTCGCGCACCTGCGCCCACCTGCTGCAATCGGCCGCCGGCGTGATGATCTTCGCCGAGCCGCGCTTCGCCACCGCGATCATCGACGAGCGCGACCTGGCCGGCCTCGCCGACGCCAACGCCGAGCTCGACGCCGTGGTGGAGCGGCTGCTGGCGCGCCGGCCCGACATAAGGCTGCTGTTCCTGGTCGGCTCCTGCCCGTCCGAGGTCATCAAGCTCGACCTGTCGCGCGCCGCCGCGCGGCTGTCGGGCCGGTTCGCGCCCGAGGTGCGGGTCTTGAACTATTCCGGCAGCGGCATCGAGACCACCTTCACCCAGGGCGAGGACGCCTGCCTGGCGGCGCTGGTCCCGATCATGCCGCGGGAAACAGCGGGCCGTTCGCTGTTGGTGGT
>CAXTVL010000192.1:0-5648 GCA_964247515.1 uncultured Acetobacteraceae bacterium
TGGCGCGCATCCCGCGCGAGGGCAGCAAGACCCGCGACATCACCGGCGGCCTGCCCCGGGTGGCGGAGCTGTTCGAGGCGCGCCGGCCCAAGGACCACGCCATGATCGCCGAGAACGACGGACGGGTCGAGTTCGGCAAGGACTACAAGGCCAAGCGCCGGGTCATCGTCAAGAACGACGAGACCGGCGAGGAGAGCGAGTACCTGGTGCCGAAGGGCAAGCACGTCTCGGTGCAGGAGGGCGACTTCGTGCGACTCGGCGACCCGATCGTCGACGGGCCGCGGGTGCCGCACGACATCCTCAAGGTGCTGGGGGTGCCGGCGCTGTCCGACTACCTGGTCAACGAGATCCAGGACGTCTACCGGCTGCAGGGCGTGAAGATCAACGACAAGCACATCGAGGTCATCGTCCGACAGATGCTGCAGAAGGTCGAGATCATGGAGCCGGGCGACACCACCTACCTGACCGGCGAGCAGGTCGACCGGCTGGAGTTCCTGGCCGAGAACAACAAGCGCGAGCACGAGGGCGAGCGCCTGGCCACGGCGATGCCGGTGCTGCAGGGCATCACCAAGGCCAGCCTGCAGACCCACAGCTTCATCAGTGCCGCGTCGTTCCAGGAGACCACGCGGGTGCTGACCGAGGCCGCCACGGCGGGCAAGGTCGACACCTTGATGGGGCTCAAGGAGAACGTGATCGTGGGCCGGCTGATCCCCGCCGGCACCGGCAGCGTGATGAACAAGCTGCGCGCCATCGCCGCCGGGCGGGACGAGGCCGGCCGCGTGCGGCTGGAGACCCCGGCCGGCCCCGGCGTGGAGCGCATCACCGAGGAGGTCGCCGCCGTGTTGGGGCGGAATGGTGTAGGGGCGGGCTTAGTTGTAACGCGGCCGGCGGTGGTTCCCCCGCCGGCCTTTGTTTTGCGCGGGGCGGAGCCGATGCGGACCGCTTGACTCGGGGGTGCGCGGACCGTAGACATCGGCCCCTCGAAGTGTCCTGTTCCTGACAGGGCGCCACAGTATCTTGCACCAGAGCGTGCGGTGCCGCGGCCAGTCCCGGTTTACGGGAGTGCGCCGCTCAGGCCGCCTGCTGGTCGAAGCCCACAGCGTGGAGTTGCTCCATGGTCTGTGGTTTGTGCGTATGGAATGCCGCCCGCGGGGCTGCGGCAGCGGATTGAAAGAGGGTCTATGCCGACCATCAACCAGCTCATCGCCAGTGGACGCGAGCCCGCGGCCAAGCGCAACAAGGTGCCGGCGCTGCAGGGCTGCCCGCAGAAGCGCGGCGTCTGCACCCGCGTCTACACCACGACGCCGAAGAAGCCGAACTCGGCGCTGCGCAAGGTCGCCAAGGTACGTCTGACCAACGGCTACGAGGTGGTGAGCTACATTCCCGGCGAAGGTCACAACTTGCAGGAGCACAGCGTCGTGCTGATCCGCGGCGGGCGTGTGAAGGACTTGCCGGGCGTGCGCTACCACATCCTGCGCGGCGTGCTCGACACCCAGGGGCTGCCGAAGCGGCGCCAGCGGCGCTCGCTGTATGGCGCCAAGCGGCCGAAGTAGTAGAGGGATCCGGGCATGAGCCGCCGTCGCCGCGCCGCCAAGCGCGAAATCCTGCCGGACGCCAAGTTCGGCGACACCATCATCACGCGTTTCATGAACGCGCTCATGTACGACGGCAAGAAGTCCGCCGCCGAGGGCATCGTCTACGGCGCGCTCGACGTGCTGAAGAAGCGCGGCGGCAGCCAATCCGACCCGGTGCGGATGTTCCACGAGGCGCTGGACAACGTGAAGCCGGCGGTCGAGGTGCGCAGCCGCCGGGTCGGCGGCGCCACCTACCAGGTGCCGGTCGAGGTGCGGACCGAGCGGCGGCAGGCGTTGGCGATCCGCTGGATCATCGACAGCGCCCGCAAGCGCGGCGAGCACACGATGGAGGACCGGCTGTCGAACGAGCTGCTGGACGCGGTGAACAACCGTGGCTCGGCGGTGAAGAAGCGCGAGGACACCCACCGGATGGCGGAGGCCAACAAGGCCTTCAGCCATTACCGCTGGTAGGCTGACCGCAACCCCAGATTGACCTGACCCCGATTGATTGAGCGGGCACGGAGAGCACGACGATGGCCAAGGCAAAATTCGAGCGCAACAAGCCGCACTGCAACATCGGCACGATCGGCCATGTTGACCACGGCAAGACGTCGCTAACGGCGGCCATCACGAAGGTGCTGGCGAAGTCGGGCGGCGCCACGTTCACCGCGTACGACCAGATCGACAAGGCGCCGGAGGAGCGCGCCCGCGGCATCACCATCTCGACCGCGCATGTCGAGTACGAGACCAAGAACCGCCATTACGCGCATGTCGATTGCCCCGGCCACGCCGACTACGTGAAGAACATGATCACCGGGGCCGCCCAGATGGACGGCGCCATCCTCGTGGTCTCGGCCGCCGACGGCCCGATGCCGCAGACCCGCGAGCACATCCTGCTGGCGCGCCAGGTCGGCGTGCCGTCGCTGGTGGTGTTCCTCAACAAGTGCGACATCGCCGACCCCGACTTGCTGGAGCTGGTCGAGCTCGAGGTGCGCGAGCTGCTGAGCAGCTACCAGTTCCCCGGCGACGACATCCCGATCATCCACGGCTCGGCCACGTGCGCGCTGAACGACACCCAGCCCGAGCTGGGCGAGCAGGCGGTGCTGAAGCTGATGGAGGCGGTCGACGCCTACATCCCGCAGCCCGAGCGGCCGAAGGACAAGCCGTTCCTGATGCCGATCGAGGACGTGTTCTCGATCTCCGGCCGCGGCACCGTCGTCACCGGGCGGATCGAGCGCGGCGTGGTCAAGGTCGGCGAGGAAGTCGAGATCGTCGGCATCAAGGACACCGTGAAGACCATCGTCACCGGCGTCGAGATGTTCCGCAAGCTGCTCGACCAGGGCGAGGCCGGCGACAACGTGGGCGCGCTGCTGCGCGGCACCAAGCGCGAGGACGTCGAGCGCGGTCAGGTGCTGGCCAAGCCAGGCACCATCACGCCGCACAAGAAGTTCAAGGCCGAGAGCTACATCCTGACCAAGGAGGAGGGTGGCCGCCACACGCCGTTCTTCACCAACTACCGGCCGCAGTTCTACTTCCGCACCACCGACGTGACCGGAATCGTGACGCTCCCGGAGGGTGTCGAGATGGTGATGCCGGGCGACAACGTGTCGATGGACATCGAGCTGATCCAGCCGATCGCCATGGACGAGGGGCTGCGCTTCGCCATCCGCGAGGGTGGGCGGACCGTGGGCGCCGGCGTCGTCGCCAAGATCGTCTGACGCCGCAACAGGGTATCGGCTCAGCGAGCCTGGAAGATTGAGTGATGGATAACCAGAACATCCGCATCCGCCTGAAGGCGTACGATCACCGCGTGCTGGACAACAGCACCAAGGAGATCGTCAACACCGCCAAGCGCACAGGCGCCAGGGTTCGCGGGCCGATCCCGTTGCCCACGCATATCGAGCGGTTCACGGTCAACCGCTCGCCGCATGTCGACAAGAAGAGCCGCGAGCAGTTCGAGATCAGGACGCATCGCCGCTTGCTGGACATCGTCGAGCCGACGCCGCAAACGGTCGACGCGCTGATGAAGCTCGACCTGGCGTCCGGCGTGGACGTCGAGATCAAGCTTTAAGTTTTGGGTTAGGCCTAAGGACCCTGGCTCCCGAACCTTCGGGATGAAGCCGGCGTCCCTCTGGGAAAGAGCGGGATGAGAACGGGATTATTGGCGAAGAAGCTGGGCATGACCCGGATCTTCAAGGACGACGGCACGCATGTGCCGGTGACGGTGCTGCACCTCGACCGGGTGCAGGTGGTGACGGCCCGCACACAGGAGCGGGACGGCTACACCGCCGTGCAGATGGGTTGGGGCCGGGCCAAGGTGAAGAACGTGACGCAGCCGAACAAGGGCCATTACGCGGCGGCCAAGGTCGAGCCGAAGAAGCGCCTGGTCGAGTTCCGGGTCGCGGCCGACGCGCTGTTGCAGGCGGGCGACACGCTGTCGGCGACGCATTTCGCGGTGGGCCAGAAGGTCGACGTGTGCGGCGTCAGCAAGGGCAAGAGCTTCCAGGGCGTCATGAAGCGTTGGAACTTCCGCGGCCTCGAAGCCTCGCACGGTGTCTCGGTCAGCCACCGTTCGCACGGCTCGACCGGCAACCGCCAGGACCCCGGCAAGACGTTCAAGAACAAGAAGATGGCCGGCCACATGGGCCAGGAGCGCGTGACCACGCTCAACCTCGAAGTGGCGGCGGTCGATGCCGAGCGCGGCCTGCTGATGATCAAGGGCGCGGTGCCGGGCGGCAAGGATGGCTACGTGACGGTGCGCGACGCGATCAAGCGTGAGCGGCCGGCCGATGCGCCATACCCGGCGGCGCTGGTCGGCCAGGCCGCGGCACCGGCCGAGGCCGAAACCCCGGCACAGGGCTGAGGAACCGGGACATGCAGATCGACGTGACCAACCTCGACGGCGGCACCATCGGCACGGCCGAGCTGCCGGACGAGATCTTCGCCGCGTCGCCGCGTGCCGACATCATGGCGCGCGTGGTGCACTGGCAGCAGGCGCGCCGCCGCGCCGGCACGCACAAGACCAAGGGCATGGGCGAAGTCTCCGGCACCACCAAGAAGCCGTACAAGCAGAAGGGCACCGGCAACGCCCGCCAGGGCAGCCTGCGGGCGCCGCAGTTCCGCACCGGCGGCGTGGTGCATGGGCCGGTGGTGCGCAGTCATGGCTACGATTTGCCGAAGAAGGTGCGCCGTCTCGGCTTGATTTCCGCGCTGTCGCAGAAGCAGGCCGAGGGCAAGCTGGTGGTGATCGACACCGCCAGCGGGACCGCCAAGACGCGCGACCTGGCCGGGAAGCTGACCGGGCTCGGCTGGCGCTCGGTGTTGGTGGTGGACCGCGCGGTCGATGTCGGCTTCCTGCGCGCCAGCCGCAACATCATCGGCATCGACGTGCTGCCGACGGTGGGGGCCAACGTCTACGACATCCTGCGCCACGACGTGCTGGCGATCACGACGGCGGCGATCGACGGGTTGAGGGAGCGGCTGGCATGAGCGAGACGCAGGCGGCAGCGGCCAAGAAGCGCAAGCCCGTGCTCAGCCGCGAGACGATGTACGACATCCTGCGCAATCCGGTCGTGACCGAGAAGGCGACGCTGCTGGGCGAGAAGAACACCATGGTGTTCCGCGTGACGCTCGACGCGCGCAAGCCGGAGATCAAGGCGGCGGTCGAGGGCCTGTTCGGCGTCAAGGTGGTCGCGGTCAACACGCTGGTGAGCAAGGGCAAGACCAAGCGGTTCCGGGGCCGTCCCGGCGTCCGCTCGGACGTGAAGAAGGCGTATGTGACGTTGGCGCCGGGTCAGTCGATCGACCTTTCGGCGCGGCTGGCCTGAGGCGGGGACAGACGATGGCACTCAAGAGTTTCAAGCCGGTCACGGCCAGCCTGCGCGGCACCATCCTGGTTGATCGCCGCGAGCTGTGGAAGGGCAAGCCGGTCAAGGGCCTGACCGAGGGCAAGCACTCGACCGGCGGGCGCAACAACCATGGCCGCACCACCAGCTTCTTTCGTGGCGGCGGGCACAAGCAGACCTACCGCATGGTCGACTTCAAGCGGCGCAAGCTCGACGTTCCGGCGACGGT
>CAXTVL010000193.1:0-5623 GCA_964247515.1 uncultured Acetobacteraceae bacterium
TGCCAGGGTGCAGCCGGTGCCGTGGGTATGGCGCGTGTCGATCCGGGACGAACGCAACGCCTCGGTGCCGGCCGGCGTGGCGAGCAGGTCGAGCACCAGCTCCCCGGGAAGGTGGCCGCCCTTCAACAGCACCGCCCGCGCGCCCATCGCGCGCAACCGCTCGGCCGCCCGGACCATGGCGCCCTCGTCGCCGATCTCCTGCCCGCTCAGCGCCTCGGCTTCGGGCAGGTTCGGCGTCAGCAGGTCGCAGCGCGGCAACAGCAACCCGATCACGGCGCCGACCGCCGCGTCGTCCAGCAGCCGGGCGCCGCCCTTGGCGACCATCACCGGATCGACCACCAGCGGGACGCCGGGCGCCTCCCGGTCCAGCGTCTGTACCAGCGCCGCGATGGTGGCGGCGTGGCCGAGCATCCCGGTCTTGACCGCGTCGGCGCCGATGTCGCGCAGCACCGACCGCATCTGCGCCTGCACGAACTCCGGCTCGACGAAGCGCACGCCCTGGACGCCCAGCGTGTTCTGCGCGGTCAGCGCGGTGAGCGCGGTCGAGGCATGGGCGCCCAGCGCCAGGACCGTCTTGATGTCCGCCTGGATGCCGGCGCCGCCGCCGCTGTCGGAGCCGGCGACGACCAGCACGCGGCCCCGCATCAGTGGCAGCGCATCAGCGGCAGTGCATCAATCGGCCGCGAGCGAGACGGCGGCGGCGGCGACCTGCTCGCACAGGCCATCGACCAGGCGCTGCACCACGGCGGCATCCTCGCCCTCCGCCATCACCCGGATCACCGGCTCGGTGCCGCTGGCCCGGATCAGCAGTCGGCCGGAGCCGGCCAGCGCCGCTTCGGCGTCGGCCACCGCCGCCTTCACCGCCGGGTTCAGCAACGGCGAGCGGCCGCTGAAGCGCACGCTGCGCATCCGCTGCGGCAGCGGCGCGAACACCTGCATGACGTCGCTGGCAGGGCGCCCGTCCTCGACCAGCACGGCCAGCACCTGCAACGCCGCCAGCAGCCCGTCGCCGGTGGTGGCATAGTCGGACAGGATCATGTGGCCGGACTGCTCGCCGCCCACGTTACAGCCGGCGGTGCGCATCCGCTCCACCACGTAACGGTCGCCGACCTGGGTGCGGTGCAACGCCACGCCCCGGGCGCTCAGGAACCGCTCCAGGCCAAGATTGGACATCACTGTCGCCACCACGCCGCCGCCGGCGAGCTGCCCCGCGTCCCCCCAGGAGCGGGCGATCAATGCCAGCACCTGATCGCCATCGACGATGGCGCCGCGCTCGTCGCACAGGATCAGCCGGTCGGCGTCGCCGTCCAGCGCCAGGCCGAGATGGGCGCCCTGGCGGCGCACCTCGTCGCACAGGAAACCGGGCGTGGTGGAGCCGCATCCGGCGTTGATGTTCAAGCCATCCGGGGTGACACCGATCGGGATGACCTCGGCGCCAAGCTCCCACAGGACGGTGGGCGCCACGCGGTAGGCGGCGCCGTTGGCGCAGTCGAGCACGATGCGCAGGCCGTCGAGCCGCAAGCCGCGCGGGAAGCTGGCCTTGGCCGCCTCGATGTAGCGGCCGGCGGCGTCATCGAGCCGCGCCGCGCGACCGAGCTTGGCCGAGCCTGCCAGCCGCGCTGTCACGTCCTGCGCCATCAGCGACTCGATCTCGAGCTCTGTGGCGTCGGTCAGCTTGAAGCCGTCGGGGCCGAACAGCTTGATGCCGTTGTCCTGGTACGGGTTGTGGCTGGCCGAGATCATCACGCCCAGGTCGGCGCGCAGGCTGCGCGTCAGCATCGCCACCGCCGGCGTCGGCAACGGTCCCACCAGGACCACGTCCATGCCGGCGCTGATGAACCCCGCGACCATGGCCGGCTCGATCAGGTAGCCGGACAGGCGGGTGTCCTTGCCGATCACCACGCGATGCCGGTGCGCGCCACGGGTGAACAGCAGCCCCGCGGCCTGCCCCACCAGCAGGGCCGTGCCGGCGGTCATCGGCTCGGCGTTGGCGGTGCCGCGGATGCCGTCGGTGCCGAACAGGCGTCGCTGCAGGTCCATGGTCCCTCTAGGGTCAGGTGGGTGGGCGCGCTATCCAGCGTCGGTGATCGCCTGCCACACCCGCAACGCCTGGATGGTGGCAGCGACATCGTGCACCCGCAAGACTGACGCGCCGTTAAGGACGCCGGCGAGCCCGGCGGCCAAGGAACCGGGCAGCCGCCGACGCGGGTCGGCCTCGCCCGAGTTACGCCCGATGAACCCTTTGCGCGACACGCCGACCACGATCCGGCAACCCACATTGAGCAGAATGGGGAGCCGCGCCAGCAGCGCCTCGTTGTGCCCCGGCCCTTTCGCGAAGCCGATGCCGGGATCGACCGCGATCCGGTCCGGCCCGCCCGGCAGCCGCCGCACCGTGGCCGCCAGCTCGCGGACGACGTCCACCGTGACATCGTCATAGGCGGTGTGCCGCTGCATGGTTTGCGGGTCGCCGCGCATGTGCATGGCGATCAGCGCGGCCGGGGAGGCCGCGAGCAGCGGCCGGAACGCGTCATCGAACGAGAAGCCGGATACGTCGTTGACGATGGCGGCGCCGAGCCGCAACGCCGCCGCGGCGGTCGCCGCGTGACGGGTGTCGATGGACACCTTCGCCCCCTCGGCGGCCAACGCCTCGACCACGGGCAGCACGCGATCCTGTTCGACCGCTACCGCGACCTCGTTGGCCCCTGGCCTGGTGCTCTCGCCGCCGACGTCGATGATGTGGGCACCCGCCGCCAGCATCCGGCGGCCCGCCTCGATTGCCGCGCCGACACTGCGATGCTCGCCGCCGTCGCTGAAACTGTCGGGGGTCACGTTCAGGATCCCCATGACCAAAGTCCGCCCGCACTCGAACCCCGCCCAGCCTGGCGGTGCCGCGGTCACTCTGACGACGGTGGCGGCAAACCGATCGGGGATGGCGGTAATTGGGACAATTGGCTGCGAGCCTGACCCGAGCAGCCGCGCCAACGTGAACGCTGCTGGCCCTCCGGCGAGCGGCAACGCCAGCCCGCTTCGCACCGCGTCGCGAGCCGCCCGGCCCCAAAGGAGTCCGAGCGGCTCGATCAGCGGATCGGTCAGCCGAGTTGCGGCGCCCGACCCACACCACCCGCGGTCCGCGGCACCCGCCCCCCCGCCGGGGGTCCGGCGGTGGGCCCCGAGGCGCCGCGGCCCTCGGGCGCCGGCTCGTCGACCACCTTCTTGATCACCGGCTCGCCGCGCAACACCTGCCGAATCTCGTCGCCGGACAGGGTCTCGTACTCCAGCAGCCCCTGCGCCAGCCGGTGCAGCTCATCGATGTTCTCTGTCAGGATCGACTTGGTCCGGGTGTAGGCACTATCGATGAACGACTTCACCTCGGCCTCGATCTCGCGCGCCGTCGCCTCGGAAACATTCTTGCTCTGCGTCACCGAATGGCCGAGGAACACCTCCTGGCTGTTGTCGCCGTAGGCGATCAGGCCGAGCTTGTCGCTCATGCCCCACTCCGTGACCATGCGGCGCGAGATGTCGGTCGCGGTCTTGATGTCCTGTGACGCGCCGTTGGAGACCTTGTCGGCGCCGAAGATGATCTCCTCGGCGACGCGTCCACCCAAAGCCATCACCAGCTTGGCGATCAGCCACGCCTTGCTGTACGAGAGCCGGTCGTTCTCCGGCAGGCTCAGCACCAGGCCCATCGCACGTCCGCGCGGGATGATGGTCGCCTTGTGGACCGGGTCGCACTCCGGCTCGTGCATGGCGCACAGCGCGTGGCCGGCCTCGTGATAGGCGGTCATCTTCTTCTCGGCGTCGGTCATCACCAGCGAACGCCGCTCGGCGCCCATCATCACCTTGTCCTTGGCGTGCTCGAACTCGGCCATCGCCACCACCCGCTTGCCCAGCCGGGCCGCCAGCAACGCCGCCTCGTTGACCAGGTTGGCGAGGTCGGCGCCGGAGAAGCCCGGCGTGCCGCGCGCGATCACCCGCGGGTCGACGTCGCTGGCCAACGGCACCTTGCGCATGTGGACGCGCAGGATCTTGTCGCGCCCGTTCACGTCGGGGTTCGGCACCACGACCTGTCGGTCGAACCGGCCCGGGCGCAGCAGCGCCGGGTCGAGCACGTCGGGGCGGTTGGTGGCGGCGATCAGGATGACGCCCTCGTTGCTCTCGAAGCCGTCCATCTCGACGAGCATCTGGTTCAGCGTCTGCTCACGCTCGTCGTTGCCGCCGCCGAGGCCTGCGCCGCGGTGCCGGCCCACGGCGTCGATCTCGTCGATGAAGATGATGCACGGCGCGTTCTTCTTGCCCTGCTCGAACATGTCGCGCACCCGGCTGGCGCCGACGCCCACGAACATCTCCACGAAGTCGGAACCCGAGATGGTGAAGAACGGCACGTTGGCCTCGCCGGCGATGGCACGCGCCAGCAACGTCTTGCCCGTGCCGGGAGGACCCACCAGCAGCACGCCCTTGGGGATCTTGCCGCCGAGGCGCTGGAACTTCTGCGGGTCCTTCAGGAACTCGACGATCTCCTGCAACTCGGACTTCGCCTCGTCGATGCCGGCGACGTCCTCGAACGTCACCCGCCCTTGCTTCTCGGTCAGCATCCGGGCGCGGGACTTGCCGAAGCCCATGGCGCGGCCGCCGCCCGACTGCATCTGACGCATGAAGAACACCCAAACGCCGATCAGCAGCAGCATCGGGAACCAGTTGAGCAGGATCTGCAGCAACGGGCTGCGGTCGTCGGCCGGCTTGGCGATCACACGGACGCCCTTGTCGGTCAGCCGACTGACCAGGCTCGGGTCATCGGGCGTGTAGGTCTCGAACTGCCGGCTGTCGTTGGTCTGGCCGGTGATGCTGCGGCCCTGGATCACCACGTCGCGCACCCGGCCGCTGTTCACGTCGGTGATGAAGTCGGAATACGGGATCTGCGCCGCGGCGGGGCGCCCAGTCCCGGGTTGGAACAGGTTGAACAGAACCACCAGGAGAAGGGCGATGATCACCCAAAGCGCCAAGTTTCGGCCGAAATTGCTCATGTCGTTCCCAAGGCCCGCAGGCCGCCTTCTCCGTCTTCGACCCAGCCCGCGCCAAGACTGCCCGCAATGCCGGATCGTGGCACCAAAAAACCGGGCGGCGCTGCATCGTCGCTCATGCAGGTGTCAAGATAGGTGGCCGCGAAGCCTTGTGCATCCCCGCCGCCGGGCGGTTCCGCTCGCACGGCCAAAACAGTTGCGATAGCGAAGCCGCCGGGCTGAACACGCTGCGCACCGCTCGGTCGCCGACGCCGAGCTGCGGGATCGCCACGACCCTGCCCGCGACCCGGACCGCCGGCAAGGTCTGCAGCACAATCGACGGGATGTCCGCCAGGTGCCGGACCTCCTGGGCCTGCTCGCCGAGCGCCCCGCAGGTGCCAGCCAGGTCGCAGCGGACACGGAACCGGCCATCCCACCACGTCCGCGCCGCGAGGCGGACCGGCGGCATCACCGCGGCCGGCTCGCGGGCGAACAGCCAACCACCCACGCAACGCCGACCGGCGGCCCGTATGAGCACGCCGCCCAGGGTGGCGGCGCGCGGTGCCGCCAGCCACGCCGCTGCCTGCGCCAGCGGCGGTGGGCGCGAGGCACCGGAGATCGTCCAC
>CAXTVL010000194.1:0-5052 GCA_964247515.1 uncultured Acetobacteraceae bacterium
AGTGCCCGGGGAGGTGGATCGACCCGACATTGACCGCCATCTCGCGCGCCCAGGTCTCCGGGTCGGTGTCCACCACGGTGCCGTACGGATGCACGGCGGCGGCGTTGACCACGATGTCCAGCCCGCCCCACGCCGCCACGGCGGCCGCGACCGCGGCGCGCACCGCCGCCGGCTCGGCCACGTCAGCCTCGCGCACCACGATGCCCGGCGCGGCTTGGGCGAGTGCCGCGTTGGCGTCCGGGTCGATGCCGCAGGCGAGCACGGCGGCGCCGTCGCCGGCGAGGCGCAGCGCCACGGCGCGGGCGATGCCCGACGTGCCCGTTATCAACGCCACCTTGCCCGCGAACTCGACCATGCCTATCCCCCTTCGAGCACCTGGTTCAGCAGCACGGCGCCCAGGATGATCGCGCCGCGTGCCACGTATTGCCAATACTCGGCGACGTTGAGCAGCGTCATGCCGTTGCTGACGCAACCGAGGAACAGCACGCCCAGCAGCGTGCCCCAGACGCGGCCCTTGCCGCCGAACAGGCTGGTGCCGCCGATGATGACGGCGGCGATCACGTCGAGCTCCATGCCGGTCGCGGTGGTGCCGGTGCCGGAGCCGATCTGCGAGGCGATCAGCGTCCCGGTCACGGCGGTCAGCACGCCGGTGATGACCAGGGTGGCGGTCTTGACGCCGAACACGTCGATGCCGGAAAGCCGCGCCGCCTCGGCGTTGCCGCCCACCGCGTAGACGGCGCGGCCGAAGCTGGTGAACTGCATCAGCAACTGCATCGCGGCGAACACCGCCAGGAACACGAACACCGGGAACGGCGCGCCGAACAGGCTGCCCGCCCCCAGGAAGCCGAACCAGTCCGGCAGGTCGGTGAGCGGGAAGCCGCCGGTGATGAGGTTGGCGAAGCCGCGCAGCGCCGTGAACAGCGCCAGGGTGGTGATGAAGGTCGGCACCCGGAACCACTGCCGCATCTTGCCGGTGAAGGCGCCGCTTGCGGCCCCCGCCAGCATCGCCGCGAGCACGCCCAGCATCACGGCGGCGACCGAGCCGAGGCGCGGCGTGAGCGCCCCCGAGCACCAGGCGACGATGCAGCCGGCCAGCGCCACCCCGGCGCCCACCGACAGGTCGATCTCGCCCGCGATGATGACCGCGGTCATGCCGAACGCGATCACGCCGAGCATGGAGACGGTGCGCAGCACGTTCAGCAGGTTGCCGAGCGAGGCGAAGCCGGGGGCCGTCGCCACCAGCGCCGCCACCAGCACGAGCAGGATCGCCTCCATGGTGTAGACCTTGAGCGCCGTGCCGCCGACCCGGCGCCGCGCCGGCGCGGCGAGCCCGGCCGCCACCATGTCGTCGGCGCTCACTTGCCCTCCATGCACAGCCGGTACAGCTCGGCGAGGCTCACCCGGTCGGGCATCGCCTCGGCCACGATGCGGCCGGCGCGCATCACCAGGATGCGGTCGGCCACCTCCAGCAGTTCCTCGGGTTCACTGGAGACGAACACCGACGCCAGGCCGCGCTCGGCCTCGCGCCACAGGATGCCGAACACCTGCTGCTTGGCCTGCACGTCGATGCCACGGCTCGGCTCGTCGAAGAACATCACCCGCGGCTCGGTGTTGAGCCATTTGCCGATCACGATCTTCTGCTGGTTGCCGCCCGACAGCGAGGCGACCGGCAGCGCCGCGTCGGCCACCTTGATCGCGAGGCCGCGCACCTGCCGCGCCACGAACGGCGCCTCCCGCGCGCGCGTCATGAACCCGTGGCGGGCGATCCGGCCCAGGCTCGCGAGGCACAAATTGTCGCGCACCGACAGCGCCTGCACCAGGCCGGCTTCCTTGCGGTTCTCCGGCGTGTAGCCGAGGCCGCGCCGCTTCATGACGCGCGGCGTCGGCCGCCCCACCGGCTTGCCACCGAGCATGACGCTGCCGCGCTCGAAGCGGTCGGCGCCGAAGATCGCGCGCAGCAGCTCGGTGCGCCCGGCGCCGAGCAGGCCGGCGAAGCCCAGGATCTCGCCGCGATGCAGGTCGAACGAGACGTCCCGGAACGCCTCGCCACGGGTCAGGCCGCGCACCGAGAGCACCGGCTCGCCGCGCGCCACGTCGCGCAGCACTGGGCGGACGGCGCGGGCCACGTCGCCGAACATCATCTCGACGATGCCCTCGGGGGTGGCGTCCGCCATGGCGACGCTGCGCACCGCCTGGCCGTCGCGCAGCACGGTGCAGGTGTCGGCGATCTCGAACAGCTCGCTCATGCGGTGGGTGATGTAGATCATCGTGACGCCCCGCGCCCGCAGCCGGCGCAGCAGGCCGAACAGCAGCGCCACCTCGCGCGCCGCCAGCGCCGAGGTCGGCTCGTCGAGCAGCAGCACCGAGGGGGCGAACGACATCGCCTTGACGATCTCGACCACCTGCTGCCGGCCGACGCTGAGCTGCCCGAGCCTGGCGCGCGGGTCGATGTCGAGCCCCATGTCGCGCAGCAGCCGCCCGGCCTGCGCGTGCAGGCGTGGCCAATCGACCACGCTTCGCCCCAGCACGCGGCGCTGCGGCAGCCGGCCGAGATAGATGTTCTCGCCCACCGACAGGTTAGGCACCTGCGACAACTCCTGGTGGACGGTGACGATGCCGGCGCGCAGCGCGTCGGCCGGCGTGGCGAAGCTCACCTTCACGCCGTCCAGCAGCATCTCGCCGGCGCTGGGCGCCACGGCGCCGGCCATGACCTTCACCAGCGTCGACTTGCCGGAGCCGTTCTTGCCCATCAGGGCGTGGACGCGGCCCGGCTCGAATCGGTGCGTGAACGGCGCCAGCGCCAACGTGGCGCCGTAGCGCCGGCTGACGCCGCGCAGCTCGACGCTGCCGCGCATCGCGGCTACTGCGGCTGCTTCAGGCTGGCGAGGTAGCCGCGCACGCCCGCCGCGTCGGCGCGCGACAACGGCAGGGCGGGCACCAGCACGGTCTTCTCGACCGGCTTGCCGGCGATCGCCGCCAGCGCCGCGCGTACCGCGTCGCCACCCACCATGAACGGCTGCTGCGCCGTGGTCGCCACCAGCACGCCGTCCGGGTCGAGCAGGAAGTTGGCGAGCTGCTCCGAGCCGTCGGTGCCGAACACGAACACGCGGCCCTGCTTGCCGGCGCGGCGCACCGCCTGCACCGCGCCCACCGTGCCGCCCTCGTTGGCGGCGTAGATCACGTTCACCTCGGGGTGCGCGGTCAGCACGTCGCTCGCCACCGCGACCGCCTTCTCCGCCAGGAAGCCGTCCTGCTGCGCCACGATGGCGAGGTCGTTGCCCGCGCGCGCCGTGTCCAGGAAGCCGTTGCTGCGGGCGTCGCTCTGCTCGGGCAATTGCGAGCGGAACGCCAGCACGGCGACGTTGGCCTTGCCGCCCAGTTTCGTCTTGATGAACCCGGCCGCGATCGTGCCGGTGCCGCGGCCGATGTCGCTGTCCGAGGTGCCGATGAAGGCGACCGGGAACGCGGCGTCGAGATGGGTGCCGTAGAGCACGATCTTGACGCCCTTGTCGCTGGCGCGCTGCAACGCGCGGACCGAGGCCTTGCCGCTGATGGGCGCCACGACGATGGCCTTGGCGCCGCGGCTCGTGAAGGTGTCGATGAAGTTCGCCTCCTTCTCCGCCTTGTTCTCGGAGTTGCCCTGCAGCAGCGTCGCCTGACCGCGGGCCGCGTCCTGCATCCCGAGCTGGATGCCGCGGAAATACTGGTCCTGCTGGAACACGATGCCGCCGATCACTGGGCCGCCGATCACCGGTTGCTGCGCCGAGGCGCCGCCGGCCCAGAGTGCCGCGACGAAGCCGGCTGCGATCCATGTCCGCATGGCGATTCCCCTCAATTGCGCTGTTGTTGCTGTTGCGCGCGGTCGTCGGCCCCGTCCAGGAAACGGGCGCCGAACTCCAGGTGCCGGCTCATCCGGTAGGCGAAGGCGACGCGGTCGCGGCGGCGCAGCGCCGCCATGATGCCGGCGTGGTCGTCGAACGTGTCGCTGAGCGCCGGCCGGCGGTTCTTGCCCAGCAACATGAGGCGCAGGATCACCGGCTTCAGGAAGCGGTAGATGTCGGTCAGCGTGCGGTTGCGCACCAGGCCGACCAGATGGGCGTGGAACCGGTAGTCGTGCTCGGCCGCCTCGGCCGCCTCGGCGGCGTCGCGCATGGCGGCGTTGATCGCGTCCAGCCGTTCCAGGTCGGGCTCGCGCAGGTCCATGATCACCTGCTCGCCGATGCCGACCTCGATCAGCCGGCGGAACGCCTGCACGTCGGTGAAGGTGTCGAGCGAGACTTCCATGTTGAACGCGAACAGGTCGAACGCGGCCTCCAGCGAGCGGTCGGTGATGACCGCGCCCACCTTCGGGCGGACCTCGATCAGCCCGTAGGCCTTGAGCGTGCGCAGCGCCTCGCGCACCGTGTTGCGGCTGGTGGCGAAGCGCTCGACCAACTCGCGCTCGGTCGGCAGGTGGTCGCCGACGCCGAGCTTGCGCTCCTGCATCAAGGCGCGGATGTCCTGCACCAGCGCGTCCACCGTGGAGCCGGCGCGCACCTACATCACCCCGACTACATTACGCCGAACTTGGTGAACGCCTCGACCGTGCCCATGCCGCCGCGCAGCGCCTGCAACACGGCGCCCTCCGCGCGCACCTTCTCGAACGCCCCGGCGAAGGCGTCGTCCGCCGCCGCCCGCGGCACGATCAGCGTGCCGTCGCGGTCGCCGAACACCACGTCGCCCGGCGCCACGCGCACGCCGTCGAGCTCGATCGGCACCCGGAAGTCCACGACCTTGCCGCGCGTCGCCTGGTCCTGCGCGTAGCTGCCGAACGAGGCGACCGGGAAACCGAGCCGCAAAATCTCGTTGGTGTCGCGATGGTGGCCGTGCAGCACGGCGCCGCTGGCGCCGCAGGCCATGGCGCGCACCGACATCAGCCCGCCCCACAGCGCGTAGCGCGGCGAGCCGCCGCCGGCGACGTAGATCTCGCCCGGCTTCAGGTCGTCGAGCGCCTCGAACATCACGCCGAACGGCTTGCCGCCGACCTCCTCGGCAGCGCAATCGACTTCCAGC
>CAXTVL010000194.1:5062-5613 GCA_964247515.1 uncultured Acetobacteraceae bacterium
GTCGATGGGCCGCACCTGGGGCGCCAGGAACTGCCGCCGCAGGCCGAGGCGGTCCAGCACGTCGCCGACCGCGGCCACGAACAACTCCTGGCGGACAGCGGCGAACAGCTCGGCGTCGTCGCTCCAGGCGGTCACGGCGCCGCTCCGGGTGCTTGCAGCAACGCCGCGATGTAGCCCATCGCGAACGCCATGCCGGCGTGCCACGGAGCGGCGCAGGTCATCTGCGGCGCGTGGTCGGGGATCACCACGCCGTCGAACCCGGCCCGGCGCAGGATGGCGACCACGCGCGCGATGTCGACGTCGCCGTCGTCGATGAACGTCTCGTGGTAGCGCGGCACCCGGCCGTGGACGTTGCGAAGATGGACATAGGCGACGCTGCCCTGCTCCGCGTGGCGCCGCAGCGTGTCGTAGACCTCGCCCTCGCTCATCTCGGCCACGGTGCCCACGCAGAACTCGAGCGCGTTCGACCGGCTGGGCCGCAGGTCGAGCACGCGCTGGCACAGAGCCGGCTGGTTGACCAGGCGCGGCTGGCCGCGAACCATGTCGAGCGG
>CAXTVL010000195.1:0-5603 GCA_964247515.1 uncultured Acetobacteraceae bacterium
GGCGATGGCGGCGGCGGCGCAAGCCGAGGCGGAGCTGGCGCGCGGCTTCGACCGCGGCCCGCTGCACGGCGTCCCGGTGATGGTGAAGGACCTGTTCGCGCTGGCCGGCAGCCCGACCCGGTTCGGCGCGCACGCCAGCTTCGCCGAGCATCCGGAGCACGACGCCGTGGTCGTGGGATCGCTGTGGCGGGCCGGGGCGGTGATCCTGGCCAAGACCAACATGCTGGAATTCGCCTACGGTGCCGTGCATCCCGACGTGGGCCAGACCAACAACCCGCACGACGTAGGCCGCACCTCGGGCGGGTCGAGCGGCGGCTCGGCGGCGGCTGTCGCGGCCGGGCTGTGCTTTGCCGCCGTCGGCACCGACACCGGCGGCTCGATCCGCATCCCGGCCAGCTATTGCGGCATCGTCGGGCTGAAACCCTCGTATGGGCTGGTCAGCCTCGACGGTTGCCTGCCCCTCTCCTGGACGCTCGACCACGGCGGCCCGCTGGCGCGCAGTGCGGTGGACGCGATGCTGATGCTGGGGGCCATGACCGGACGCGAGTTCGACGGTGCTACGGTCGATTTGCGCGGGCTGCGGCTCGGCGTGGTGCCGGCGCAGCGTGACGCCGCCTGCGTCACGGCGGAGGTGCGCCACGCCTTCGCCGACGCCTGCGAGCGGCTGCGCGCGGCGGGTGCCACGCTGGTCGAGGTCGATGTGCCAGGATTGGGCGATGCCTCGGCGGCGCTGATGGCGATCCTCGGCCCGGAGGCGGCGGTGATCCATGCCGACCGGCTCGCCCAGGCACCCGAGGCGTTCGGCCCCGAGACCCGGGCGCAGGTCGCGGCCGGCTTCGCGGTGCCGGCGGTCGAGCTGGTGCGGGCGCAGCGCCTGCGCGGTCGGCTGTCCGAGGCGTTCGCCACGCTGTTCGAGCGGGTCGACGCATTGCTGGCACCCACCGTGCCGTACGTGGCGCCGGCCGAGGACCCGCCGATGCACGAGGGCGTCTCGGACGAGATGCTGTTTGTGGCCGCGTCCAACGTGACCGGCTGCCCCGGCCTGTCGCTGCCGTGCGGCGTCTCCTCGGAGGGGCTGCCGATCGGGCTGCACGTCACCGCCGCGCTCGGGCGGGACGCATGGCTGCTGGCGTTCGGCGAGGCCGCCGCCGGCGTGCTCGACCGGGTGCCGCCGCCGGCCGGCTGGTGACGGACCTCCCGCATCATGGCCGCTTCGACTATGTGCCGATCCGCGGCCGGCCGGTCTACGACTGGCCGGGTGGCTCCCGGCTCGCGGTCTATGTCGGCCTGAACCTGGAGCATTTCGCCTGGGGCGAGGGGCTGGGGGCCGAGCTGGCGCCGGGCGGCCCGCAGCCCGACGTGCTCAATTATGCCTGGCGCGAGTACGGCAACCGGGTCGGCGCCTGGCGGCTGCTCGACCTGTTCGACGAATTGGGCTGGCCGCTCTCGGTCATCGCCAACAGCGCGGTCTACGACCACTGCCCGGCGCTGATGGACGCGGTGCGGGCGCGTGGCGACGAGGTGGTGGGGCACGGGCGCAGCAACAGCGAGCGCCAGGGCACGCTCGACGAAGACGCCGAGCGGGCGCTGATCGCCGAGGCCACCGTCCGCCTCGCCGCCGCCGAGGGCCGCGCGCCGTCCGGCTGGCTCGGGCCGTGGATTTCGGAGAGCCACGCCAGCCCCGACCTGCTGGCCGAGGCCGGCTACCGCTACGTGCTCGACTGGTGCATGGACGACCAGCCGGTCTGGCTGCGCACCCGCGGGGGCGGGCGCCTGCTGGCGGTGCCGTATCCGCAGGAGGTCAACGACATCCCCGCGATCGTGGCCCGCCACGACGGGGCGGCGCGGTTCGCCGACACCATCGTCGACCAGTTCGACGAGATGCTGGCGCAGTCGGAGACGGGCCCGCTGGTCATGGGCGTCGCCCTGCACCCGTACATCGTCGGCCAGCCGTTCCGCCTGCGCCAGCTCCGCCGGGCGCTGCGCCACATCGCGCAACGGCGCGGGCGCGTCTGGCTGACCACCGCCGGCGCCATCGCCGAGCATTGCGCAAGCATCGTGCCATAGGGGGGTTGGTCAGCCAAAATAAACCGGAAATGGAATTAATCTTCTTAAAACGGTAGGCGAAACGGGATTGTCGTCATCGGCACCAAGACGGCAGATGCGCCGCAAACAGCAGGCGGTGTTCGATGGCCAAGCGGAATGTGGCGCGTCTCTCCCGGGCGATGTTGCTTGGGGCAACCATCTGGGCCGGCCTCGCCGGCGCCGCCTGGGCCGATGTCGATGACGGCCAGATGGAGTCGCCGATCCAGACGCCGGTGCCGACCGGCCAGTTCATCAGCCCGACGGCGGCCACAGGCGCCGTGTTCACCACGCTGGACCCCGGCCTCAAGGACTATCCCGATTTCCGCGCCAACGGTGCCATCAAGACCGCGGTCAACGGCAACCAGACCGAGCTGCTGGTCATGACCAGCGGCTACAACAACCTCAGCGCCACCAGCGGTGCCAACAAGGGCAAGTTCGACCCGGCCGGCTCCAACGAATACGTGTTCGTCTACGACATCTCCGGCGCCAACGCGCGGAAGCCGAACCTGGCGCAGGTGATCCAGGTGCCCGACACCTATGTCGGCCTGGTCTACGCGCCCGACGGCCTGACCTTCTACGCCTCGGGTGGCGTCGACGACCTGGTGCATGTCTACACCAAGACGCCGGGCGGCCCCGGCCGCTGGACCGAGGGCGCCAGCATCGCGCTGGGCCACGCGGCGCCGGCCGGCAGCACGTTCCTGCTGGGCGGCAACGGCCTCAACCAGCCGCCGGGCGTCTCCGGCCTGGCGCTGTCGCCCAGCGGCGCCACGCTGGTCGCGGCCAACGCCTACAACGACTCGATCTCCGTGATCGACACCGCGACCGGCAAGGTGAAGTCCGAGTACGATTTGCGCCCGTTCAACACCACGCCCGGCTCGGACGGCGCGGCCGGCGGCGAGACGCCGTTCACGGTGGCGGTCAAGGGCGAGACCACGGTCTACGTCTCCAGCGTGCGCGACCGCGAGGTCGTCGTGGTCGACATCAGCGGCGCGGCGCCCAAGCTCGTCACCCGCATCCCGCTGCCGGGCAGCCCGAACAGCATGGTGTTCAACAACACCATCACCCAGGATGAGCTGTACGTCACCCAGGACAACTCCGACACCGTGGCGATGATCAGCACCGCCACCAACACGGTGCGCAAGGAGATCGACACCATCGCGCCCCCGGGCCTGCTGGCCAAGCAGGAGCGCTACACCGGGGCGGCCGCCAACAACCTCGCGGTCTCGCCCGACGGCACCATGCTGTACGTGACCAATGGCGGCGCCAACTCGCTGGCGGTGATCGCGCTGACCGGGCCGCGGGCCGAACAGGTGATCGGCCTGATCCCGACCGGCTGGTATCCCAACGCCGTCAGCGTCGGCGGCAACGGAGCGATGCTCTACGTGGCGAACGGCAAGAGCAGTCCCGGTCCGAACCCGCAGCACCTGACCAGCAACACGGCAAGACTGGCCGGCACCACCTACCCGCAAGGCAACGCGCAGGCGGCGACCGACTCCAACGCTTCCAACCAATACGTGTTCCAGTTGGAGCAGGGGGGCTTGCTGGCCGTGCCGGCGCCAAAGGCGGCCGACCTCGCCAGCCTCACGCAGCAGGTCGCGTCCAACAACCGCTACAGCGTCAACGCCGACCCGCACGATGCCGGCATGATGGCGGCGCTGCACCAGCGCATCCACCACGTCATCTACATCGTCAAGGAGAACCGCACCTTCGATCAGGTCCTGGGCGACGTCGGCGGCGGCGCCAACGGCGATCCCTCGCTGTCCGTGTTCGGCCACAGCGTGACGCCGAACTTCCACAAGCTCGCCAGCAACTTCGTGACGCTGGACAATTTCTACGACAGCGGCGAGGTGAGTGGAAACGGCTGGTCCTGGAGCATATCGGCGCGCGAGACCGACAGTGTCACCAAGAACATCGCGCTGAACTACGCCAGCAGCCCGATCGGCAAGAACGGTCGCGGCGCTCCGTACGAGAGCGAGGGCCAGAACCGCAACGTCGATGTCGGCATCGCCACCACGGCCGACCGCGACACGGCGTTGCCGGGCTACAGCCAGGTCACGGCGGCATTGCCCGGCGGCGCCGCCAACTTGCTGCCCGGAACCAACAACGTCGGCGCCCCGGACGGCCCGCAAGGCACGCCCCAGCAGAGCGGCTATCTGTGGGATTCGGCGTTGCGCGCCGGGCTCACCGTGCGCAACTACGGCTTCCTGCTCGACCTGTCCCGATACTCGGCGACCACGCCGCCGTTACAGATCCCGTTGCTGGAAGATCCCTACGCGGCCGACACGACCGTCGCCTACAGCACCAACCCGACCCTGCGGCCGGTGACGGACCCGTTCTTCCGCGGCTACGACAACGCCTTCCCTGACGTGTTCCGCTTCGTGGAGTGGCAGCGCGAGTTCAACCAGTACGTGACGAATGGCAACCTGCCGGGCCTGTCGCTGGTGCGGTTCATGCACGACCACATGGGCGCCTTCGCGACCGCGATCGACGGCTTCACCACGCCGGAGACGCAGCAGGCGGACAACGACTATGCCGTCGGGCTGCTGGTCCAGGAGGTGGCCCGCAGCCCATACGCCGCCGACACGCTGATCTTCGTGATCGAGGACGACGCCCAGGACGGCCCCGACCACGTCGACGCCCACCGCAGCACCGCCTATGTCGTGGGCCCCTACGTCAAGCAGCACGCGGTGGTGAAGACCCGCTACACCACGGTCAGCATGTTGCGCACCATGGAGGACATATTGGGCATCGACCACCTCAACCTGAACGACGCCTATCTCGGCCCGATGACCGACGTGTTCGACCTGAACCAGTCGCAGTGGAGCTACCAGGCGACCCCTTCCGCCTATCTCGACAGCACCTCGGCGGCGCGGCTGACGCCCGGCAAGTTCACCGGGATGAGGCCTTTGACACCGACCCGTCCGGCCGGATGGTGGGCGGAGCAGACCGCGGGCTTCGACTGGACCGCCGAGGACCGGGTGCCTGCCGACCTGATGAACCGTGTCGTCTGGGAGGGCATGACCCATGGCTCGCCCTACCCCGAGCGGCGCAGCGGCCTCGACCTCAGCAAGACCCAACATGGAGAGTGAGCGCATGACCTCGACCGGCAAACTCGAGCTCGCGGCGGCGGTGGCGGTCGCCTTGATGGCCGCCGCCCCGGCCCGCGCGGCGGAGTGCAACGCCGAGATCAGCCGCATCCAGTCGCGCGCGGCCAACGTGTCCGACCCGAAGGTGAGGCGGCTGGTGCAGTACGACATCACGCGCGCCAAGAAGGAGGCCACCGAGGCCGACCCGATGGAGTGCCAGGAGGCGATCGACCACGCCGACAAGCTGCTGGGCGCGCCCACGCCCTGACCACGACCGCCTTGCGTCCCGGCAGGCGCGGTGTATAACCCCGCGCTTCCCTGCCGGGGGATCGGCGTTCCCCGGCTATGCTCACGCGCCATCCCGGCGCGGGGTCCCTGACCCGGAGCGGAGACAAGCCAGAGGGGACCACATGCCACTGTACGAATGCGTGC
>CAXTVL010000196.1:0-5539 GCA_964247515.1 uncultured Acetobacteraceae bacterium
ACCGGCGCCGGGCGGCGAGGCGATGGCCTGGTTCAGCATGAACGTCGGGCGGCGCTCCGCGACCGGCGGCGCCAGCTCCACCGGCGCCGGCAGCCGGGCGCGGTGCAGGCGAATCAGGGCAGCGGCGATCTCCTCGCCGCTGCGACCCTCGAGCAGGGCGCGCGCCAGCGCCGAGTCCTCGGCGGCGACGGCTTCGGTCAGGATCGGGTCGGACAGCAGCCGCTCGCTGTCGCGGGCGCGGATCTCGGCGACACCGGGCGCCGTCTGCCAGGTGGCGGAGACGCCGGCGTCACGGATCAGCGATTCGGCGCGCCGCGCCCGGTTCGCCGGCACCACCAGCAGGCACAGCCCCTTGCGCCCGGCCCGCCCGGTGCGCCCGCTGCGGTGCAGCAACACGTCCTTGTCGCCCGGCAGGTCGGCATGGATCACCAGGCCGAGGTCGGGCAGGTCGAGGCCGCGCGCCGCCACGTCGGTGGCGACGCAGACCCGCGCCTGGCCGTGGCGGAGCGCCTGCAGCGCGCGGGTGCGCTCGTTCTGGGTGAGCTCGCCGGACAACGCCACCGAAGCGAAGCCGCGCTCCAGCAGGCTCGCGTGCAGCAGCCGCACCGCGTCGCGGGTGGCGCAGAACACCAGCGCCGTCGGCGCCTCGTGGTAGCGCAGCAGGTTGACCACGCCCGGCACCGTCTCGTGCGGGGCGACACGGATCGCGCGGTACTCGATGTCGGCGTGCGCCTGGTTGCGCACCAGCGTGTCGATGCGCAGCGCGTCGCGCTGGAACTGCCGCGCCAGCGCCGCGATCTCGCGCGCGATGGTGGCCGAGAACAGCAGCGTGCGCCGCTCGGCGGGAGCGGCCGCCAGCAGGGTGTCGAGCTCCTCGCGGAAGCCCATGTCGAGCATCTCGTCGGCCTCGTCGAGCACGCTCACGCGCAGCGCCGACAGGTCGAGCCGCTGGCGCGCCAGGGGGTCGCACAGCCGGCCGGGGGTGCCCACGACGATGTGGCTGCCGGCGGCCAGCGCCCGCGCCTCGGCCCGGGTGTCCATGCCGCCGACGCAGGAGGCGATGCGCGCGCCGGTGTGCTCGTAGAGCCAGGACAGCTCGCCACGCACCTGCATCGCGAGCTCGCGCGTGGGCGCCACCACCAACGCCAGCGGCGCCGCCGCGCGGTCGAGCGGGGTGTCCCCGTCCAGCAGCAGGTCGGCAAAGGCGAGGCCATAGGCGACGGTCTTGCCCGAGCCGGTCTGCGCCGAGACCAGCAGGTCGCGCCCGGCCGCCTCGGGTTGCAGCACCGCGGCCTGCACCGGCGTCGGTTCTTGGTAGCCGCGTGCGGCGAGCGCCCGCGCGAGCGCGGAATGGAGAGGCGGGAAGGGCATTGATTGCTGTGATCCAAGAGGGCGGCGGCGGCCTCGCCGCGTCGGCGCTTGCATATAGGGGCCTGCCTCGGCAAACCCAACCGTCGCCAAGGAGCGATCCGCCATGACCCTCGATCCCGACGATTGGAGCGGCTTGCGCGCGCTGGGGCACCGCATGGTCGACGACATGGTCGACCATCTGGCGCAGACCCGTGAACGCCCGGTCTGGCGGCCGATGCCCGACGCGGTGCGCGCGGCGTTCACTTGCGGGCCGCCGCGCGAGGGCGTCGGCGCGGAGCGGGTCTACGAGGATTTCCGCCGGCTGGTGCTGCCGTACGGCACCGGCAACACGCATCCGCGCTTCATGGGCTGGGTGCATGGCGGCGGCAACGCGGTCGGCATGTTGGCCGAGCTGCTGGCGGCGGGGCTCAACGCCAACCTCGGCGGGCGCGACCACGCGCCGATCGAGGTCGAGCGGCAGGTGGTGCGCTGGGCGGCCGAGCTGCTCGGGATGCCGGAGCGGACCTCCGGCCTGCTCGTCACCGGCACCTCGGTCGCCAATCTGGTCGCGGTGCTGGTGGCGCGGGTGGCGGCGCTGGGCGTGGCGGTGCGCGCCGAGGGCGTGGGCCAAGCCCGGCTGGTCGCCTACACCTCGGACAAGGCGCATGGCTGCGTCGCGCGCGCGATGGACATGGCCGGACTCGGCACCGCGGCGCTGCGCCGGATCGAGGTGGACGCCGCGCACCGGATCGACGGGGCGGCGCTGGCCGGGGCGATGGCGCGCGACGCGGGCGCGGGCCTCACCCCGTTCCTGGTGGTCGGCACCGCCGGCACGGTCGACATCGGCGCGTTCGACGACCTGCGGGCGGTGGGCGACGCGGCGCGGGCGCAGGGCGCCTGGTTCCACGTCGACGCCGCGTTCGGCGCGGCGGTAGCGCTGTCACCCGCCTGGCGCCCACTGCTGACCGGCATCGAGGCCGCGGATTCGGTGGCGTTCGACTTCCACAAATGGATGCAGGTGCCGTACGACTGCGGTTGCGTGCTGGTGCGCGACCCGGCGATGCACCAGGCGGCGTTCGCCCAGCGGGAGGCCTACCTGCGGCGCGAGGCGAGGGGGCTGGCCGGTGGCGAGCCGTGGCCGTGCGACCTGGGCCCCGACCTGTCGCGCGGCTTCCGGGCGCTCAAGGTGTGGATGACCTGGCGCGCCTACGGCAGCGAGCGGCTGGGGGCCGTGGTCGATCAATGTGGCGCGGCGGCGGCGGCGCGGGCCGCGCGGGGCGACCGCGAGGCCAGCCTGGAACGCCTGGCGCCGGCGCCGCTCAACATCGTCTGCTTCCGGGTGCGGGGAGAAGGCGACCTCGACGCGCTGAACCGCGACATCGTGGCCGACCTGCAGGAGGCCGGGCTGGCGGCGCCCTCGACCACCAGCATCGACGGCCGCCTCGCGATCCGTGCCGCCATCGTCAACCACCACGCCGGGCCGGGCGACGCCGACGCGCTGGTCGACGCGGTGCTCGACGCGGCGCGGCGGCGGCGGTCAGGCGCGCGGTGAGCGGCGGGCGAAGTCGTCGGCCATGTCGTCGAGCGTGGTGAAGCGCACGCCGGGGTGGCTCGCCATGTGGGCGTACAGGCGTTCCAGCATCAGCAACACCTGCGGCCGCCCCGACACGTCGGGGTGGATGGTGATCGGGAACACCGCGTAGTCCATCTCCCGGTAGACCCAGTCGAACTGGTCGCGCCAGATCTGCTCGATGTCGCGCGGGTTGACGAAACCGTGGCTGTTCGGCGCCTTCTTGATGAACATCATCGGCGGCAGGTCATCGAGATACCAGCTCGCCGGGATCTCGATGAGACCGGTTTCCTGTCCTCGCCGCAGCGGCTGCATCCATTCCTGCGGGCGCTTCGTATAGTCGATCTTGGTCCAGGTGTCGCCGACCCGGACGTAGTACGGTTCGTAATCGCGATGCATGAGGCTGTGATCGTATTTGATGCCCTTCTTCAACAGCAGCTCGTTGCTGGCCGGGCTGAACTCCCACCAAGGCGCCACGTAGCCGGTGGGCCTGCGGCCGGACAGCGTCGTCACCAGGTCGATGCAGCGGTCGAGCACCGCCTCCTCCTGCTCGGGCGTCATCTCGATCGGGTTCTCGTGGCTGTAGCCGTGGATGCCGATCTCGTGACCGGCCGCCGCCACCGCCGCCATCTGCGCGGGAAAGGTCTCGATCGAGTGGCCGGGGATGAACCAGGTGGTCTTGATGCCCCAGCGCTCGAACAGCGTGAGCAGCCTCATGCTGCCGACCTCGCCCGCGAACAGGCCGCGGCTGATGTCGTCCGGACTGTCCTCGCCGCCGTAGCTGCCGAGCCAGCCGGCCACGGCGTCGACGTCGACCCCGAAGCCGCAGAGAATCTCCTTTGCCAAGGTCCGCCCCCATGCTTGCCGCGGGCACTGTCGTGCAGGGCGCGGCCGAAATCCACCACGACGCCTGACCGTGCGACGCATGATCGTGGCATTAACCGCGCGGTATCGATTCCGGCGCAGTGTGAAGTCCGCCACACCGCGAGCCGCGGCGGGGCGTGTAGAGGATGACACACCGAACCTAAAATCGCCTGTGTGCTCGCTTTTGTGTTGCCGGAATCCCGCAGTCCGGGGGTAGATCAGTGGCGGATATGCCGCAACCTCCAAGACTGTAAATTGTTGTAGACGTAAGTAACGCCTTGTTGACGACGCAACGGCAAAGGGAATAAAGATTTCGTCAATGGCTTGAGATAGAACGTTTTCCGCACATGCCGATGACCGGATCGACAGCGTGCAAGACAGGGCTTCGTGCGCCGCGCGATTGGCAAAGGTCTTCTTAAGTATTGCTCCGGTCGCTGATCTGTTTGCTGCGGTGAGTGGCTAAAAAATCGCTTGCCGGATTGGTTCTAGACTCACGATTCTTGAGGGTAGGCTATGATGCTGACGCAGGATATTGCGGGTGTAGTGACCGGTGTGGAGCACTATCAGGGCTTCCTGCCGGTTTCGGCGCTCAGTGCCACCGGGTCGCCAATGGCTGCGATGTCGCACATGTTGCGCCGGTTCGCCGCGACCGACGCGCCGGTGCTGATCACCGGCGAGAGCGGCACCGGCAAGGAAGTCTCGGCCCGCGCCATCCACGCCGCCTCCCGCCGCCGCGACAAGCCGCTCACCGCCCTGAACTGCGCCGCCCTGCCGTCCGAGCTGATCGCCTCCGAGCTGTTCGGCTACGAGAAGGGCGCCTTCACCGGGGCGGCGGCGCGCAAGATCGGCCAGATCGAGCACGCCCATGGCGGCACGCTGTTCCTCGACGAGATCGGCGACATGCCGATCGACCTGCAGAGCCACCTGCTGCGCTTCCTGCAGGAAGGCACCATCAGCCGCGTGGGCGGCAGGGGCGAGACCATCCCGGTCGACGTCCGCATCATCGCCGCCACCAACGTCGACCTGTCGGCGGCGATGCGCGGCGGACGGTTCCGCGAGGATCTGTTCTTCCGCCTCAACGTGCTGTCGCTGCACATGCCGCCGTTGCGCGATCGGGCGGGCGACCTGGAGCCGCTGGTGCGCCGCTTCCTGGCCGAGAGCGCCGAGCAGATCGGCAGGCCGGTGCCGGGGATCGACGAGAATGCGATGGCGATACTGTTCGCGCACAAATGGCCCGGCAACGTGCGCGAGCTGAAATCGGCGATCTTCCGCTCGGTGGTGATGTGCAACGGCGACGTGGTGCGGGCCGACGACATCAGCCTGACCAACCTGGCGCGGCCGGCGGCTCCCAAGGCCGCGTGGGCGGAGCAGCCCGCCTCGATGCCGCTCACCGCGACCCCGATCGAGGTGCCGGCGCGCCAAGCGCCAATCGGCCGCGACGCGTTGACGGCCGCGCTGCTGCGCAACCACGAGAACATCTCCGCCACCGCGCACGAGCTGGGCGTCTCGCGGGTCACGCTGTATCGGATGCTGCGGCGCTTCGAGGTCACGCTCGACCGCCCGGCAATGGATTTCCCGAAGCGGGTGCCGCTCCCTCGCCCGGCGTTGCCAAACCACTACCACGCCTGAGCGGTCCGCTTCCAAGTCCATCCCGCGGGATCAGCCGGACCGCCTGATCGTCTCGCGTCACGGTCGGATGCGGCCGTTTGGCCCGCGGAACTTGTGCCCGCGGAACTTGTGCCCGCGGAACTTGTG
>CAXTVL010000197.1:0-5534 GCA_964247515.1 uncultured Acetobacteraceae bacterium
TACGTCCTGCCGCTGCTGCCCGCCGTGGCGTTGGCACTGCCGAGCCTCGGCCCGCTGCGCACAGACCGGGCGCGGTCGGTGTGGGCCGGCGGCGCGCTGTTGCCGGTGGCGGCGTGCCTGGCCAGCGGCGCCGCCGTGCCGATCGCCATACTGCGCTTCTACTACCTTCACTGAGGCGCCTGCAGCGCCACCTCGCCCAGTCCGGCGAAGCGCGCCGTGGCGCCGTGGCCGGGCGGCACGACGGTCTTGCCGGTCCACGAGCCGCAGGTGACGAACTCGCCCTCGCGCAAGCCCCCGGCCCACACCGCGCCGACATTGGCCAGCCACGTCACCAGGCGCAGCATGTCGCCGGCCGGGTTGCCGACCCGCGACACGGCCTCGCCCTCGCCCACCGCCTGCGTGACGCCCATGTCGGCGAAGTCGAGGCTCCGCCACCCGGCGACGCCGGCGCCGTGGACGAAGCCGCCATGCCCACCGGAATCGGCCAGGTTGCTCCAGGCGTCGACCGCGTCGGGATCGCGGAACCGGCTGCGCAGCCACTCGATCGCCGGGTGCGCGGTGCCGATCGCTGTCGCCACCTCCTCCTCGGTGTATGGCTCGGTGCGTGGCGGCAAGCTCTCGGCCATGCGGAACGCCACCTCCGCCTCGACCAGCAGCGGCACGCCGTCCGCCACGGCCGGCAACGGCGCCCCGGTCGCGGTGATGCCTTCGAGCGGCATCGGCGCGCAGTTGGGCGGCGCGCCGGGTCCCGCGGCGCCCACCTTCCAGCCGCCGATCTCGCCCAGCGCCGCCATGACCCGGTGCTGCACCTCGTACGCCGCCGCCTCGTCCGCCGGGGCCCACTCCTCGGGCAGGCGGTCGAGCCGCTGGTCGGGTTCGCGGCGGGCCAGCAGCAGCAGGAGCGCGGCGTGCTGGATCGGGTCGTGGGGCTGGTCGGACATGCGGCGGCTCCCGGCTGGACGTGTCGGCGTTTCTGGCACAGAACGCGGCCATGCACAGCTTCCGCTCATGGCGCGACCTGCCGCCCCACGCGCGCGGCGGCGCCGTGGCACTCGGCAATTTCGACGGCGTCCATCTCGGCCACGCGCAGCTCCTGCACGCGGCACACGCCGCGCGGCCCGACGCGCCGCTCGCGGTGCTGAGCTTCGAGCCGCACCCGCGCGAGCTGTTCCGCCCCGACGACCCGCCGTTCCACCTGACCCTGCCGCCCGAGCGCGCCCGCCTGCTCGCAGCCCTCGGGGTGCAGCGCCTGTACGAGCTGGCCTTCGACCGGGCGTTCAGCGAGATGGAGGCCGCGTCGTTCGTGGACGAGGTGCTGCACGCGGGCCTGGGCGCCCGCCATCTGGTGTGCGGTGCCGATTTCGCGTTCGGCCACCGGCGGGGCGGCGACGTGGCCTACCTCGCGGCGCGCGCCGAGGCGCTGACGATCGGGTTGACCGTGGTGCCGCCGCTGGCCGACGAGGCCGGGCCGCTGTCGTCGAGCCGCATCCGCCGGCTGCTGCAGGACGGCTACCCGGAACGTGCCGCCCTGCTGCTCGGACGGCCGTGGTCGGTGGTGGGCGAGGTGGCGCACGGCGACCAGCGTGGCCGCACGCTGGGCTTTCCCACCGCCAACGTGGCGCTGGGCCGCCATCTGGAGCCGGCGCGCGGCGTCTACGCGGTGCGCGTGACCCTGCCCGACGGCGCCACGCATCCGGGGGTGGCCAACATCGGCCGCAGGCCCACGGTCAACGCCGGCCCCGAGAGCCGGCTGGAGGCGCACCTGTTCGACTATGCGGGCGACCTGTACGGGCGGACCGTCTCGGTGGCGCTGCTGGCGTTCCTGCGCGACGAGCGCCGTTTCGACGGCCTGGAAGCGTTGCGCGCGCAAATCGCCGCCGATTCGGCCGAGGCGCGGCGCTTGCTTGACCAGGCGGCGGACGCCTCCGCATAACCCGCGCATGAGCGAGACGACCGACTACCGCAACACCGTGTTCCTGCCCAGCACCGGCTTCCCGATGCGCGGCGACCTGCCGCGGCGCGAGCCGGAGCTGCTGGCGCGCTGGCGGCAGACGGGCCTGTGGGACCGGCTGCGCGCGGACAGCGCCGGGCGCGAGAGGTTCATCCTGCACGACGGGCCGCCCTACGCCAACGGCCATCTGCACATCGGCCACGCGCTGAACAAGATCCTGAAGGACGTCATCAACCGCGCGCACCAGATGAGCGGGCGCGACGCGCTCTACATCCCCGGCTGGGACTGCCACGGGCTGCCGATCGAGTGGAAGGTCGAGGAGGCGTACCGCAAGTCGGGGCGCGACAAGGATTCGGTGCCGGTCCTGCAGTTCCGCGCCGAGTGCCGCGCCTACGCGCAGGAATGGCTCGACGTGCAATCGGCCGAGTTCCAGCGGCTCGGCGTGCTGGGCGACTTCGCGCGCCGCTACGCCACCATGGACTTCGCCTCGGAGGCGGCGATCGTGGGCGAGATCGGGCGGTTCCTGCTGAACGGCAGCCTGTACCGCGGCCTGCGCCCGGTGATGTGGTCCACGGTCGAGAAGACCGCGCTGGCCGAGGCCGAGGTCGAGTACCACGACCACACCAGCACCACGATCTTCGTGCGCTTTCCTTTGTTGGATGGACCCGGCGACCTGGCCGGCGCCAGCGTCGCGATCTGGACCACGACGCCGTGGACCATGCCCGGCAACCGCGCCATCGCCTACGGCGAGGCGATCGACTACGCGCTGGTGCGCGTGGATGCCGGAGCCGGGGGCTCGCTGGCGCGACGCGGGGAGACGCTGCTGGTAGCGCTGTCATTGTTGCCGCAGGTCTGCGCCGAGACCGGAATCGCGGCGCACCACGTGCTGCGCGTCATGCCGGGCGCCGACCTCGCCGGCCTCGCCTGCGCGCACCCGCTGCGCGGCCGCGGCTACGACCACGACGTGCCGCTGCTGGCGGCCGAGTACGTGACCACCGAGCAGGGCACCGGCTTCGTCCACACCGCCCCCGGCCACGGCGAGGAGGATTTCGCGCTGGGCCGCGCGCACGGGCTGGAGGTGCCGGACACGGTGGCCGATGACGGCCGCTTCAACGCCTGGGTGCCGCTGTTCGCCGGACTCTACGTCCACAAGGCGGCGGACGCGGTGTGCGCGGCGCTGCTCGACGCCGGAGGCTTGCTCGCGCGCGGCACGCTGCGCCACTCGTACCCGCACTCGTGGCGTTCCAAGGCGCCGCTGATCTACCGCGCCACGCCGCAATGGTTCATCCGCATGGACGGACCGGACGATCTGCGCGGCCGGGCGCTGGCCGCCATCGCCGCCACCGACTTCGTGCCCGAGAAGGGGCGCACCCGGCTGGCTTCCATGGTGGCCGGGCGGCCCGACTGGTGCATCAGCCGGCAGCGCGCCTGGGGCGTGCCGATCGCGGTGTTCGTCGAACGCGCCACCGGCGAGGTGTTGCGCGACGCCGAGGTCATGGCGCGCATCGAGGCGGCGTTCCTGCAAGAGGGCGCCGATTCCTGGTACTCCTCGCCGCCGTCGCGCTTCCTGGGCAACGGGCGTGACCCGGCCGCCTACGAGCAGGTCATGGACATCGTCGACGTCTGGTTCGAGAGCGGCTCCACGCACGCCTTCACGCTGGAGGCGCGCGGCCTGCCGTGGCCGGCGGACCTCTACTTGGAAGGCTCCGACCAGCATCGCGGCTGGTTCCAGTCCTCGCTGCTGGAGGCGGTCGGCTCGCGCGGGCAAGCGCCGTTCAAGGCGGTGCTGACGCACGGCTTCACGCTCGACGAGCAGGGCCGCAAGATGAGCAAGTCGCTGGGCAACGTCACCGCGCCCCAGGAGGTCAGCGACAGGTACGGCGCCGACATCCTGCGGCTGTGGGTGATGAACGCCGACACCGCCGAGGACCAGCGCATCGGCCCCGAGATCCTGAAGCAGCAGGCCGAGCTGTATCGCCGCCTGCGCAACACGCTGCGCTGGCTGCTCGGCAGCCTCGACGGCTTCACGCCGGCCGAGCGGCTGCCGCTGGCCGAGCTGCCGGAGCTGGAGCGCTGGGTGCTGCACCGCCTCAGCGAGCTCGACGCGTCGCTGCGGCGCGCGGTGGCGACGCACGACTGGACCGGGGTGTACCCGGCGATCCACGCGTTCTGCGCGGCCGACCTGTCGGCGTTCTACTTCGACGTGCGCAAGGACGCGGTGTATTGCGACCGCCCCGACGCGCCGTCCCGCCGCGCCGCGCGCACCGTGCTCGACCATCTGCACCGCTGCCTCGCGACCTGGCTGGCGCCGGTGCTGGTGTTCACCGCCGAGGAGGCGTGGACGGCCCGTTTCGGCGAGGCGGCCAGCGTGCATCTGCAGGATTTCTACGACGTGCCGGCGGAGTGGCAGGACGAGGCGTTGGCGCTGCGCTGGCAGGCGATCCGCGCCATCCGCAAGAGCGTCACCGAGGCGCTGGAGGCGGAACGCCGCGACGGCCGCATCCGCGGCTCGCTCGAAGCGGCCGTGCAACTCGGCTTCGCCGACGGCGAAGCCTGGCTCGGCGAGGCGGAATGGGCCGAACTGTGCATCGTCTCGCACGCCCGCGTGACGCTGGCCGACAAGGCGAGCTTCGCGGTGGGACGCGCGTCCGGCGGCAAATGCGCGCGCTGCTGGAAGGTGCTGGACGAGGTGGGCTCGGTGCCCACGCACCCGGCGCTGTGCCGCCGCTGCGCCGACGCGGTGGAGTCCGGCCTGTTGCCCCGCGCCGCATGAGTGGCGGCGTGACCCGGAATTGGCGGCTGGTCCGCGCCGGGCTGCTGGCCGGGCTGCTGGTGCTGCTGGCCGACCAGGCGAGCAAGTACTGGATCCTGGACGTGCTGCATCTGGGCCGGCTCGGGTCGGTGGCGCTGCTGCCGGTGCTGAACTTCACCTATGTCGAGAACCGTGGCGTCACCTTCGGGCTGCTGAACGGCTTCGGACCCTGGGGCAGCGCGCTGCTGGCGTTGCTGGCGCTGGGCGTGGTGGCGGCGCTGGGGGTCTGGCTGGCCCGCGCCGAGCGGCTGCCGGTGGCGCTCGCGGTCGGCACCATCGCCGGCGGCGCCGTGGGCAACGTCGCCGACCGGTTGCGCTTCGGTTTCGTGGTCGACTTCATCCACGCCCACGCCTGGGGCTGGTCGTGGTACGTGTTCAACGTGGCCGACGCCTCGATCGTCTGCGGGGTCGCGGCGCTGGTGCTGGACGGGCGGCCGGCGGCGTCGCGGTGATTGCGAGCCCCAGGGCGCGGCGCTATCCTCGATCCATGACCCGGATCCCGGCCCGCCCTGCGTTGCTCGCGACCGTCTGGCTGGCGGCCCTAACGTCCCTGGCAGGGTGCAGCGGCGAGGACTTGTCGCGCCAGATCGGCATCGTGCGCGACGTGCCGGACGAATTCCAAGTGACCACCAGGGCGCCGCTGTCGATGCCGCCGGACCTGACCTTGCGACCGCCCGAGCCAGGCGCCGCGCGGCCGCAGGAACTCTCGGCGCCGCAATCGGCCGAGGCGACGCTGGTGCCGCAGGCCGCACTGGCGCCCGACCCGACGGC
>CAXTVL010000198.1:0-5524 GCA_964247515.1 uncultured Acetobacteraceae bacterium
CGACCTGGCCGCCCCGGTCCGGCTGGCGCGGGCGGCGCTGCGCGGCATGGTGCGCCGACGCGCCGGGCGTATCGTGGGCATCGGCTCGGTGGTGGGCCACACCGGCAATGCCGGCCAGGCCAACTACGCCGCCGCCAAGGCCGGGCTGGTCGGCATGACCAAGGCGCTGGCACAGGAGGTGGGCTCGCGCGGCGTCACCGTGAACATGGTGAGTCCCGGCTTCATCGAGACGGCGATGACCGAGCGGCTGCCGCCGGCGCTGCGCGAACGCACGCTGGCGGCGATCCCGCTGGCCCGGGCCGGACAGCCGCAGGACGTGGCAGGGGCGGTGGCCTTCCTGGTGAGCGACGCCGCCGCCTGGATCACCGGCGCCACGCTGCACGTGAACGGCGGCATGGCGATGCTCTGAGCGTCGCTGGTCGGGGCCGCTGGTTGGCGAGCGTGACAGTACTGTGCTAACCGCCTCACCGTACCGTTCGGGGGTTCCTGGTTCGCCCTACCGGGACACAGAGACATCCCTACCCGCAGGCAGGAGCCATATTTCCGATGAGCGAAATCGCCGACAAGGTGAAGAAGATCGTGGTGGAGCACCTCGGCGTCGAGGAGAGCAAGGTCACTCCCGAGGCCTCGTTCATCGACGATCTGGGCGCCGACAGCCTCGACACCGTCGAGCTGGTGATGGCGTTCGAGGAGGCTTTCGGCGTCGAGATCCCAGAGGACGCGGCCGAGAAGATCAGCAGCGTCAAGGACGCGATCGACTACATCGAGAAGCAGAAGGCGGAGTAGCCTGGACACGGATCAGGCGCGCATGAACGCAAACGGGCCCGGGTTGCGCCGGGTCGTGGTGACGGGGATGGGCATCGCCTGCCCGCTCGGCGTGGGCGTCGAGCACGTCTGGCGCCGGCTGGTCGCCGGCGAGAGCGGCATCAGCGCTATCCAGTCGTTCGACACGACGGAGCTTACGGCGAAGATCGGCGGCCAGATCCCGCCCGGCAGCCGCGTCGAGGGCGGGCTCGACATCGCCGAATGGATCCCGCCCAAGGACATCAAGAAGATGGACCGTTTCATCCAGTTCGCCATGGTCGCGGCGAGCGAGGCGGTCGAGGACAGTGGCTGGGCGCCACGCGATGACGACCAACGCTGCGACACCGGTGTCATGATCGGCAGCGGCATCGGCGGGCTCGAGACCATCTACGAGGCGTCGGTGCTGGCCTCGACCGGGCGGGTCAAGCGGCTGTCGCCGTTCTTCATCCCTTCGGCTTTGATCAACCTGGCGTCCGGCCACGTCTCGATCCGGTTCGGCTTCAAGGGGCCGAACCACAGCGTCGTCACCGCCTGCGCCACCGGCGTCCACGCGATCGGCGACGCGGCGCGGATCATCGCGTTCGGCGACGCCGAGGTGATGGTGGCGGGCGGCGCCGAGAGTGCCGTGAACCTGATCGGCATGGCCGGGTTCTGCGCCAGCCGGGCGCTGTCGACCGACTTCAACGACACACCCGCCCGCGCATCGCGCCCCTGGGACCGCCAGCGCGACGGCTTCGTCATGGGCGAGGGCGCAGGCGTCCTGGTGCTCGAGGAGTACGAGCATGCCCGCAAGCGCGGCGCCAAGGTCTACGCCGAGGTCGGCGGCTACGGCATGTCCGGCGACGCGCACCACATCACCGCCCCGGCGGAGGGCCACGACGGCGCGTTCCGGGCGATGCGCGCCGCGCTGCGCAACGCGCGCATGACGCCGGCCGACATCCAGTACGTGAACGCGCACGGCACCTCGACCCCGCTCGGCGACGACCTGGAGCTGGAGGCGGTCGAACGCTTGTTCGGCGACGGCGCCCGCGGCCTCGCGATGTCCTCGACCAAGAGCGCCACCGGGCACCTGCTGGGCGCCGCGGGCGCGATCGAGGCGGTGTTCTCGATCCTGGCGATGCGCGACGGTGTCGCCCCGCCCACGCTCAACCTCGACGAGCCGAGCCGCGAGAGCGTGATCGACCGGGTGGCGCACGTGGCGCAGGAGCGGCGGATCGACGCGGCGCTGTCGAACAGCTTCGGCTTCGGCGGCACCAACGCCAGCATCGTGTTCAAGAAGGCCGCCTGATCCCCCCGCCCCGCCGCCGACGCCGGGGATTGCTCGCGGCGGTGCTGGCGACGGGGCTGCTCGGCGTCGCTGGTGGCGGCGCCTGGCTGGCGCGCGCGCTCTACCTCGCACCCGGCCCGTTGCCGGCCAGCCAGGCCGTCGTCATCCCGCGCGGCACGCTGACGCAGGTGGGCGAGGCGCTCACCGCGGCCGGCGTGGTGGCCGATCCTTTGGCGTTCCGCGTCGCCGCCACGATCACCCGTGCCGCCGGCCCGTTGCACGCCGGCGAGCTGGTGTTCCCGGCCGCCGCCAGCCTGTCCGAGACGCTGCTGGTGCTGCGCGAGGGCCGCGTCGCGCAGCACCGCGTCACCATCCCCGAGGGGCTGACCGCCGCCCAGGTGGCGCTGCTGCTGGACCGCACCTCGGGGCTGACCGGCGACCCGGTGGTGCCGCGCGAGGGCGAGGTGCTGCCGCAGACCTACGACTTCACCCGTGGCGCCACCCGGGTCTCGGTCGTGCAGCGCGCCGACATCGCCATGCAGCGCGCGCTGGCGCAGGCCTGGGCGGCGCGCGACCCGGCGGTGGCGCTCGACGACCCGCAGCAGATGCTGACGCTGGCCAGCATCGTCGAGCGCGAGACCGCGCGGCCGGAGGAGCGGGCGCACATCGCCGGCGTGTTCCTGAACCGGCTGCGCCGCCGGATGCGGCTGCAATCCGACCCCACGGTGATCTACGCCGCGACCGGCGGCATCGGCGTGTCGAACCACCCGATCAGCCACGCCGACCTCGAACTGCCCAACCCGTACAACACCTACACCACCCCGGCGCTGCCGCCCGGCCCGATCGCCGGTCCCGGCCTCGCCTCGTTGCTGGCGGTGGCGCACCCGCTGCCGACCGATGACCTCTACTTCGTGGCCGACGGCCATGGCGGCCACGTGTTCGCGGCCACGCTGGAGCAGCACCTGCGCAACGTCGCCGCCTGGCGGACGCTCGAGGCCAGACCCGCCATCCGCTGACCGTCGAGCGACATTGTGAGGTGCCAAGGCGACGCGATGGCGCTAGGTTTGCTTTCACAGCGCATAGGAGTTCCCACCGGGCGACACCGACCACGAGCTATCAATAAAGACCAAAATCCGAGGAAACGTCATGGCACAAAAACGTGCACACCTGCTGACCGGCACCGCGCTGGCGGTCGTCCTGTCCTATGGCATCCCCAGCGCGCACGCGCAGCGGGTCAACCTGCCCTGGCTCGATCCGAGCCTCTCGCCCGACGACCGGGCGACCCTGGTCGAGCGGCGGTTCACGCTGGGCGAGCTGCTCGGCATCGTGCATGGCAGCTACGCCGTGCCGGCCAACTACATGATGCCGGCCAACGTCGTCTCGGCCGGGGCGATCGGCTCGGCCGGCTATGTCCCGGGCGCCCCGGAGCTCTCCATACCCGCGCTGCAGGAGACCGACGCCGGCACCGGCGTCGCCGACCCGGTGGCGGGGCCGACCGGCAAGCCGGTGCGCGGCGCCGCCGGCTACTCCACCGAACTGCCGTCCGGCCTGGCCACGGCCGCGACCTGGAACGTCGACACCGCGTTCCGGGGCGGCGCCATGATCGGCAAGGAGGCGCACCAGGAAGGCTTCAACGTGATGCTGGCCGGCGGCGTCGACCTGGCGCGCGAGCCGCGCAACGGCCGCAACTTCGAGTACGCGGGCGAGGACCCGTTGCTGGCCGGGACCATCGTGGGCCAGGAGGTGCGCGGCATCCAGTCCAACCACGTCGTCGCCACGGTCAAGCACTACGCGCTGAACGACCAGGAGAGCGGGCGCAACTCCGCCAGCTCCAACATCGACTGGTCGGCGGCGCGGCAGAGCGACCTGCTGGCGTTCGAGCTGGCGATCGACATCGGCGACCCCGGCTCGGTGATGTGCGCCTACAACCGCGTCAACGGCGTCTACGCCTGCGGCAACGACACCCTGCTGAACCAGACGCTGAAGCGGGACTGGGGCTACAAGGGCTGGGTGATGTCGGATTGGGGCGCGCAGCATTCGGTGCTCGACGCCAATGCCGGGCTCGACCAGGAATCCGGCAGCTTCTTCGACCAGCCGAACGGCGGTCCGTTCTTCACCGACCAGTTGGCCAACGCGCTGACCGCCGGCACCGTGCCGCGGGAGCGCCTGTACGACATGGCGCACCGCATCCTGCGCTCCGAGTTCGCGCAAGGGCTGGTCGACTTCCCGATCACCGCGATCGAGCCGATCGACGCCGCCGCCGACACCCTGGTCGCGCAGGCGGACGAGGAACAGGCGGCGGTGCTGCTCAAGAACGCGGGCAACCTCCTGCCCTTGGCCAAATCGACCGGCCGCATCGCCGTGATCGGCTCCAACGCCATCAACGGCGTGATGGAGGGCGGCGGCTCGTCCGAGGTCTGGCCGGTCGGCGGTCCGGCCGAGCCGATCGACAGCAACACCGGCTTCCCGCGCCCGATCATCTGGAACCCGTCCTCGCCGGTGGCGGCGATCAAGGCCGAGGCGCCGGGGGCCAGCGTGTCGTACGACAGCGGCGCCGACCCGCAGCGGGCCGCCGCGTCCGCGGCCGGTGCCGACGTGGCGATCGTGTTCGTCAACCAATGGCTCGCCGAGAGCTTCGACGCCACCGATCTGAGCCTGCCCACCGACCCGCAGACCAAGGTGGACCAGAACGCGCTGGTGGCGGCGGTGGCCCGCGCCAATCCCAACACCATCGTGGTGGTGGAGAGCGGCGGCCCGGTGCTGATGCCGTGGCTCGACCAGGTCCGCGGCGTGATCGAGGCGTGGTATCCTGGGTCCGGCGGCGGTCCCGCCCTGGCCCGCATCCTGTTCGGCGACGTCAACCCGTCCGGCCACCTGCCGATCACCTTCCCGGCGTCCGAGGCGCAACTGCCGCGGCCGGTGCTGGATGTCGGCACGCCCGCCAACCAGGATTTCCCCATCGACTACGACATCGAGGGCGCCGCGGTCGGCTACAAATGGTTCCAGAAGCAGGGCCTGACGCCGCTGTTCCCGTTCGGCCACGGGCTGAGCTACACCAGCTTCGCCTACGACCACATCGACGTCCGCTGGGAGGACACGCTGAAGGCGGCGATCACGGTGACGAACACCGGCCGCGTCGGCGGCTACGCGGTGCCGCAGCTCTATCTCGGGCTCGGCGACCGGGGCGAGGCGCCGACGCGGCTGATCGGCTTCGGCAAGGTCTATCTCGAGCCCGGCCAGTCCAGGACCGTGACCTTCGACACCGACCCGCGCCTGCTGGCCAATTTCGACGGAGCTTCCGATACCTGGAAGATCACCGGCGGCAAGTACCAGGTGTACGTCGCCTCATCCTCCGCCACCGTCGAGCGACAGACCAGCGTGGACCTCCGGGCGAGAACATTGCCGCCGTAGGCAGTGCCTTTCGCCTTTCACGTCGTGGCCGGGCTTGACCCG
>CAXTVL010000199.1:0-5504 GCA_964247515.1 uncultured Acetobacteraceae bacterium
CCGGTTCAATTTTTCAATTTAAATCAATAGATTACGTCATGGCCGGGCTTGACCCACGGCTGTCCGGTTCCCGTGACTTGCCTCCCACCTCGTCATGCGCGGACTTGATCCGCGCATCCACGCGGCGCCACCACTCAGAATTGCCGACATCGCGCACAATGCTCGCAGCCATTGGTGCGGCGTGTGCCGCGTGGATGGCCGTGTCAAGCACGGCCATGACGGGTTAAATTAACAGCGGCGCCTATGCGATGACCTGGTCAGGCCGCGAGCGCCCTCATGTCGCCATCGGCGTCTACGATCTCCCACGCCGGGCCGTCGCCGAGCCATCGCCGACCGCCGACCAAGCGGGGACGCAGGACGCGCTGTTCGCGCCAGGGCAGTGTCGAATGCTCGATCAGCCAGCCATCGCCCGACACGCGGCCGAGCGAGATTTCGCATTCAGTCAGGCGTCGGGCAGGGTCGGACGCTTCGATCATCAGCATGAAGCGGTCGTCGCAGCGGACCAGCGCCGCATCGCGCCCGCCCTCGCGTAGCCGGGCCGAGGCGTCGATGCGGGGCGGCGAGGTGCAAAGCGGCTCCCATCGCTCGACATACGGCGCGTGCCGCCCCTCCTCGACCAGCGTCGCGCCCTCGAACCACAGGCGCGCGCTGTCGGGGCTGCCGGACGGCGGCTGGAAGTCCAGCGCGCGCCGCCACTCGACGAACACGCCGTCCTGCACCAGTTCGCCGGCGAAGCCTTCCTGCCGCGCCAGCCAGGCGAGTTGCGGCGCGGTCAGGGTGTCGGGTCCGTCGAAATGCGGCCGGCCGGCCGGCTGGCGCAGGTCGACGAAGTGGCGCTGCCCCTGCATCCAGACCACGAAGCCGGTGGCGTCGCGCGTGCCGTCCGGCCGCAGCAGGAGCGAGCGTCGCCAAACGCCGCGAACCTCGTGGACCTGGGTCATGCGGCAACCTTCCTGGGCCAGACGTCGATATCATGGGTGACGCGCGAGCCGGCCGAGGGCGACGGGCGCTCCAGCGCCACCACACGGGTCGCCAGCCGGAACGCCTCGCTCAGATCGTGCGTGACCATGACGACTGTGGTGCCGCACTCGCGCCAGAGCTGTGCCATCAGGCCGTGGATGTCGGCGCGGATGCCGGGGTCGAGCGCCCCGAACGGCTCGTCCAGCAGCAGCACCTTGGGCCTGCGGATCAGCGCCTGCGCCAGTGCCAAGCGCTGCTGCATCCCGCCGGAGAGCTGGGCCGGGTAGCGTCCCGCCGCATCCGCCAGCCCGACCTCGGCCAGCATGGCGCGCGCCTCCGCCACCGCCCGCCGCCGCGCCTGCCCGAACAGCCGGCCGGTCCAGGGGGCGGCGAAGTCGCGGCCGAGCAGCACGTTGCCGAGTGCCGTCAAATGCGGGAACACCGAGTAGCGCTGGAACACCACGCCGCGCTCGGGCGACGGCTCCGGGGGCAGCGCCGCGCCGTCGATCAGGATATGCCCGCGGCTCGGCCGGTCCTCGCCCAGCAGCATCCGCAGCAGCGTGGTCTTGCCGCAGCCGGACGGGCCGACGAGGGCCACGAACGCGCCGGTCGCGATCTCCAGGCTGACGCGCTCCAGCACCGCGTGACCGTCGTACTCCTTCCACAGATCGACCAGGCTGATGGCGCTCACGCACGGGCGCTCGGCAGGAACCACGGGAACGCGGCTCGCCGCAGTCCGAGCAAGCCCAGGTCCATCAGGAACGCGAGCAGCGTGATGCAGGCGACATAGGGCAGGATCACGTCCATCGCGAAGTAGCGCCGTACCAGGAAGATGCGGTAGCCGAGCCCGCTCTCGGCGGCGATCGCCTCGGCCGAGATCAGGAACAGCCAAGCCGGCCCCAGCGCCAGCCGCAGCGACTCAAGCAGGCGCGGCAGCAACTGCGGCACGGTGACGCGCAACGCCACCTGCCAGGTGCTCGCCCCCAGCGTCTGCGCCTTGACCAGTTGCTCGCCTGGCAGCTCCAGCACCCGCGCCGCGAGGTCGCGCACGAGCACCGGCGCGGTGCCGATCGCCACCAGCAGCACCTTCGAGGTCTCGCCCAGCCCCACCGCGATGAACAGGATCGGCAGCACCGCCAGCGGCGGCACCAGCGACGCCGCCGCGACGAAGCCGCCCAACGCCGAACGCGCCAACGGCAGCAACCCGATCAGCAGCGCCAGCACGAACCCGAGCGAGGCCGACAGGGCAAGGCCGGTCAGCAGCCGTTGCAGGCTGGCCGCCATGTCCCACCACAGCAGGACATGGCCGGTGCGCGGGTCGGTCGCGAGCGCCATGCGCGCGAACGCCGCCCAAAGCTTCTCGACGCCGGGCAGCAACTTGTCGTCGGGGTTGGCCGCGAGCCGCTGCGCCGAGAACAGCAGGTAGGTCGCGACCACCAACAGGAACGGCAGCGCCGGCAGCAGCACCCTTGCCGCCGGACCCGGACGGCGGTTGAGCAGGCGCACGCACTCAGAGCTTCCCGTCGGCGGCCATCTGCATGTAGCTGTCGGTGAAGCGGAACTTCACGTTCCGCATGTCGCCCTCGACCGCGCCGCCGGGGAACTGGATGCCGACCACGTCGGCGGATTTGGCGTCCTGGCCCAGCAACTGGTGGGCGAACAGGAAGTCGCGCACGAGCTGCATGGTCTTGGGCAGCGTCGCCCCGCGCGCGAAGCCGGCCGCCTCGGCGGGCCGGTAGAACATGCGCGTGGTCTTGAGCTGCGCCTCGAAACCCGGCAGGTCGGTGCCGGACTCCTTGCCCATGTCGGTCTTGGCGGCCCTCGCGGCGGCGCTGTCGGCCGACATCAGCGCCATGGTCTCGTACCAGGCGCCGGACAGCGCCTTGGCGAAGTTCGGGTTTTCGGCGAGCGTCTTGGTGTTGACCACGGCGAGGTCCATGATCTCGCCCGGGATCTGCGACGAGTTGAAGACGCTGTGCGCACTCGGCTCCTGCAAGATCTGCTGCACGATCGGGTTCCAGGTCACGACGGCGGTGACGTCGCGGGTCTTGTAGGCGGCGGCCATGTCGGCGTCCGAGGTGTTGACCACGGTGAGGTCGCGCTCGGTGAGGCCGGCCGTGGTCAGCGCCCGGTCGAGCAGGTACTGGGAGACCGAGTACTGCACCAGGTTGACCTTCTGGTGGCGCAGGTCGGACAGCGCCGTCTTGTCCTTCAGGATCACCGCGTCGTTGCCGTTGGAGAAGTCGCCCACGATCACCGCCGTGGTGTCGACGCCGCCCACCGCCGGCACCGCCAGAGCGTCCATGTTGGTCACGGTCAGCGCGTCGAACGCGCCGGCGGTGTACTGGTTGATCGACTCCGCGTAGTCGTTGACCTGTACCACGTCGATCGCGATGCCATACTTGTCCGCCCACTTCTTGACGATGCCGTGCTCGGCCGCGTACGGCCACGGCATCCACCCGGCGTAGATCGTCCACGCCAGCTTGAACTTCGTCTTGGCCGCCGCCGGCAGCGGGGCCGCCATGGTCAGCAGCGCCGCGGTGACGATGAGCGAGCGACGAACGCGCATGGCGATCCCTTCGATGAATGACGAAACGCACTTTCCCGGCATTGCGGTGGCCGTGCAAGCCTACTCACCGCGAGCGCGGATCAAGCGCGTCGCGCAGGCCGTCGCCCATCAGGTTGAACGCCAGCACCGCCAGGAACACCGCGAGGCCCGGGAACAGCGCCAACCACGGCGCCTGGGTCATGAAGCGCTGCGCCGAGTTCAGCATCGAGCCCCAGCTCGCGGCAGGCGGCTGCTGGCCCAGGCCCAGGAACGACAGGCTGGCCGCGGCGACGATGGCGACCGCGATCGCCAGCGTCGCCTGCACCAAGACCGGCGGCACGATGTTGGGCAGCACGTGGCGCACGGCCACGCGCCAGGGCGGGTTGCCCAACGCCCGCGCCGCTTCGACGTAGTCGTTGGTGGCGGTGTCGATCGCCGCCCCGCGCGCCACCCGCACGAAGGCGGGGGCGGCGGCGATGCCGATGGCGATCATCGCGTTCTGCAAACTGGGACCGAGGAACGCCGCCAACGCGATCGCCAGGATCAGGAACGGCACCGCCAGCATGGCGTCGGTCAGCCGCCCGATCACCGCGTCGATGAGGCCGCGCGACAGGCCGGCGAGCAAGCCGAGCGGCACGCCGATGCAGGCGGCGATCAGCGCCGAGAGCACGCCCGCTGTCATGCTGGCGCGCGCGCCGTAGATCACGCGCGAGAGCACGTCGCGCCCGTTCTCGTCCGTGCCCATCAGGTGCGAGAGCGACGGCGCGCGGCGGATCGCGGTCCAGCTCGTCGCGTTGGGCTGGTATGGCGCCAGCAACGGAGCGGCGGCCGCCATCAGCACGAACAGCAGCACCACGGCGATGCCGAGCACCGCCGCCGGCCGGCGGCCGAACCGCGCCATCGCGAGACGTGCCGGGCTGCGCCTCACGCGACGCGCAGCCGCGGATTGATGACGACGTAGAGCGCGTCCGCCAGCAGGTTGAGCGCGATGTACAGCGCCGCCGTGACCAGCACCACGCCCTGCACCACCGGGTAGTCGCGGTCGAACACGGAATCCACGATCAGCTTGCCGAAGCCCGGGATGCTGAACACCTGCTCGATCAGCACCGCGCCCGACAGCAGCGTGCCCAATTCGAGCGCGCCCAGCGTCACCACCGGGATCAGCGCGTTGCGCAGCGCGTGGCGCAAGATCACCGTCCATTCGCCCAGGCCCTTGGCGCGCGCGGTGCGGATGTAGTCCTGGTCGAGTGCCGTCAGCATCGCGCTGCGGGTGTGGCGCATGATGGTGGACGCGATGTTGTTGCCCAGGATGAACGACGGCAGGATCGTGGTCGCGAGCGACAGCCGCCAGTCCTCCGCCAGAGACACGTAGCCCGACGGCGGCAGCCAGCCGAGATGCACGCAGACCAGCAGGATCAGCAGGATGCCGAGCCAGAAGTTCGGCACCGAGATGCCGATCAGGCCGACCACGTTGACGGTCCAGTCCCACACCGTGTCGCGCTTGACCGCCGAGATGACGCCGGCGGGGATGCCGATCAGCAACGCGAAGGCGAAGCCCATCAGCGAGAGTTGCAGCGTCACCGGCAGCTTCTGGGCGATCAGGTGCAGCACCGGCTGCCGGATGCGCCAACTGAAGCCGAGGTCGCCCTGCACCAGGCCGCCCAGCCAGTGCAGGTACTGCACCGGCAGCGGCCGGTCGAGCAGGAGCTGGCTGCGGATCTGCGCCACCACCACCGGGTTGCGGTCCTCGCCGGCCAGCACCACGGCGGGGTCGCCAGGCATCAACTGCTGCAGGCAGAACACCAGCACGCTGACCAGCAACAGGGTCGCCGCCACCTGGCCCAACCGGTTCATGAGCGGGCGGCGCATCAGGCGCGCCGCAGTTCGGCGTACAACGCGAGCCGCCGTGCCGCCGCCGGCGCCATCGCGGGCCCGGCCGCCGCCTCGAACGCGGGCAGCTCGGCGGCGCGATGGCATGCGGCGCGGTGGCCGGGGG
>CAXTVL010000200.1:0-4536 GCA_964247515.1 uncultured Acetobacteraceae bacterium
CAACGACCCCTGGAAGGAGACGACCGATGGCCCGTGTCAACGGCTACCACCACCTGACCCTGTCGACCGACGGCGCGCAGGAGGATTTCGACTTCTACACCAAGACCCTGGGGCTGCATTCGGTGAAGCGCACCGTGCTGTTCGACGGCGTGATCCCGGTCTACCACCTCTACTACGGCTCGCCCGCCGGTGACGCCTCGACCATCATCACCACCTTCCCGTTCCGCAAGCCGGGCGTCTACGGCCGCCGTGGGACCAACCAGTCGCGCACCATCATGCAGTCGATCCCCAAGGGTGCCGCGGATTTCTGGCTGGACCGGCTGAACGCGCGCGGCATCGCGGCCACCAAGACCAGCCGTTTCGGCGCCGAGCGCGCCAGCTTCGCGCATCCCTGCGGCATCGCCCACGAACTGGTCGAGAGCGACCGCGACCCGCGCGCGCCGATCACCAACGCGGCCCAGGGCATCGGCAAGGCGCACGGCATCAAGGGAATCTACGGCACCGTCGTGGCGGTGACGGACCGCACCGCGATGGAGGAGTTCCTGACCATCGCGTTGCCGATGGAGAAGGAGGCCGACAGCCACGAGGGCCTGGCGTTCCGCGTGCCGGATGCCGGCGGCGTCAGCCAGCGCGTCGAGGTGGTGGTGGACCGCGACAGCGCGCAGGGCACCTGGACGTTGGCCGGCGGCACCATCCACCACATCGCCTTCAACACCGGCGACGAGGACAACCAGCTGACGCTGCGCGCCCATATCGAGGGCCTCGGCTTCACCGACATCTCGGAGCAGAAGGACCGCAACTACTTCAAATCCTGCTACGTGCGCTCGCCCGGCGGCGCGCTGTTCGAGCTGGCCTGGACCACGCCGGAAGGCTGGGCCAGGGACGAGCCGCCCGGCCAGATCGGCCGGACCCTGGTGTTCCCGCCATGGTTCAAGGGCCGCGAGGGCGAACTGCAGGCCGGCCTGGAGCAGGCGGAGTTCGCGTGACCCGGCCTGGGATCGCGTCGCCGGACGATCGCGCGCCGAACGATCTCGCGCCAGACGATGACGAAGGGGTCGCCGGCGAGGCGCCGCCGGCGAGGCGGATCGGTGGCAACACGAACACGCCGCCCTGCGCCCCGGCGGCGCAGACCGCCGGCAGTGCCGGGTTCTCGATGATCCGGATACCAGCCTGCTCAAGCAGGCAGCGGCGCATCGGGAACCGGCCGCGCGGATCGGCGGACGGCGTCACTTCGAGCGCCATGGTGGCCGCGCCGGTCGCCTCGACGCGGCGCTCGCCCGGGAGGCGCGCGGCCGCGCCGCCATCGTGGCGTCTCCGCACGCCGTACCCGCCCAAGTTTTCCGCCGCTGGCCTTGTCTCGCTATCGGGTGGCCGCCAGGGCGGCGGACAGCCAGGGGCAGTCGACCTCGACCGGCGCACGGACGCCGCGCGCCGCGGCGTCCAGCCGCATATGGCGCAGGCGCCCGCGCTGCGCCTCGGGCAGGTACAGCCGCTCGTGGCCCCAGAAGCTCGGCCCGTCGAAGGTCTCGTGCGCGGTCCAGGTGGCCTGGTCGATCAGCCGCCCGCCCCAGCCGTACTCGACGAAGAAGCCGGACGGGGTATGCGCGTAGTACGAGGTCATGTGGTCGTTGGTGTGGCGGCCGAGCGTGTACGCCACGCGCCCGGCCTCGAGCTGGGCCAGGTCGTAGCCTTGGCCCACGTCGTCGAGGCTGAACAGCTCGACCATGAAGTGATGCAGGCCGGTCCGCCCCGATTCGATCATGGCGAAGCTGTGGTGGCGCTCGTTCAGGTGGAAGAACATCAGCTTGTACGGCGACTGGCCGTAATCGCTGACCCGGAAGCCCAGCAGGTCGCGGTAGAACGCCACCAGCGGTGCCATGTCGACCACGTGGAGGACGACATGGCCCATGCCCAGCGGGCCGGTCTTGAAACCGGAGATCGGCCGCCCCGGCACGAACGCCGTCGCGGCGAGCTCCGGCTGCCAGAACGCCTCCAGGCGGTGCCCGGCCGGGTCGCGAAACGCGATCAGCCGCTCGACGCAGCGCCGCGCCGCGTGTGCCCGCGATCCCCACGCGACCGCGACGCCGGCGGCCTCCAGCCGGGCGGCCAGGGTGTCGAGCTGCTCCGCCCGCGCCACCTCCCAGCCCAGGAACCCCGCCGCATCGGCGCCGGCGCCGTCGATCACCAGGCGCTGCTTGCGGTCGTCCATGCGGAACGCCCGCACGGCGCCGCCGCGGTCGACCGGCTGCATCCCCAACAGCCGCGTCGCGAACACGCTCCAGTCTTCGAGCCGGTCCGAATGGACCCCGATATAGCCGAGCGCGCTGAGTTCCACGGCGATCCTCCGAGCCGGGCCACGATGCGCGAGCCGAGGCGGGCCGGCAAACTGATTCTCCGGCCGCCGCGTGTTGCGGCCATGTCCGCCAACCGGCTGGCGCCCGTGGGCGTCGGCGCCAAGGAACACCGCGATGGTCAGCCTCGCCCACTCCACCCGCGCCGGGCCGTACAAGCTCGACCTCGATACCGCGCCGGCGTTCTGGCCGGTGGCGACCCCGTGGCCGCAGCGGGCGACCGAGGCGGTGACGGCGACGCCGCCGTCGGAGGCGGGACCGCCGCCTCAGGGATCGAGCCGCCGCGCCAGCGTCGTGAGCCCGGTGGCGCCGGCCGGGCCGCGCGCGGCGACGGCCCCGGCATCCACTCCCACCGCGGTCATGGCTGCCTCGAGGATGTGCATGTCGTCCGCCTCCACCGCCGACCGGGGCCCAACAGTGTCCGCAGTGACCATGGTGTCCAGGAGGGCGGGCGCGTCGCTGACGCTGGAGGCCGGCAGGCCGGGCCGCTGCGCCGCCGGCCGGAACCCGCCCCCCGCGCCCACGGCCGCCAACAGCTTCATGTCACCCACGCCCGGCGCGCCCGGGCGCTGCTCTAACGAAGGTGGGCCGCGCGGTCGCAGGCTGGACGAGGGCTGTCTCCGGCCCGGCACCGACAAGCCGCACACCTTCGCGGTCCCCGCGACACCGGATCCGGGCGCCGGATCCGCGGCGCCGACTGGCGCAGCCCACGCCCTCGCCGTGCTTGCCACCCGCAAGCAAGCCGACCAGACTTGGCGCCCGTCACCGGGCATCCGCGCGACGCGAGCTGGCCTGTGTGGGACCGGCCGCAGGGAGACCGATCGCCATGCCGCACCCGCTGCTCGCTCCCGCCGAGGCGCTCGGTCTCGCCATCGCCCCGGAGTGGGAGGCGGCGGTGGTGTCCAACCTGCAACTGCTGCTGCGCCTCGGCACCGAGGTCGCGGTCGAAATCGGCGCCCGACATCCCGACGCGCTCGAACCGCTGCCGCTCGACCGGCCGCCGCTTCCGTCATGACCGGCGCCACGATGACCGCGGCCGCGATTGCCGGGGCGGTGCGGACCGGGCGCCTGCGCGCCGCCGCCGTGGTCGAGCAGGCGCTCGCACGCATCGCCGAACACGATGCCAGCCTCGGCGCCTTCACCGCCGTGCTCGCCGCGCGGGCCCGGGCGCAGGCGGCGCGGATCGACGCCGCGTGCGCGGACGGGCCATCGCGCGCCCTGCCGTTGGCGGGCGTCCCGTTCGCGGTCAAGAACCTGTTCGACGTCGCGGGACTGGCCACCCTCGCGGGCGCGCGGATCAACCGCGACCGGCCGCCCGCGACCCGCGACGCGACCGCGATCACCCGGCTCGAAGCGGCCGGGGCGGTGCTCGTGGGCACCCTCAACATGGGCGAGTACGCCTACGACTTCACCGGCGAGAACGCGCATTTCGGCGCCAGCCGCAACCCGCACGACACCGGGCGGATGACCGGCGGCAGCAGCGGCGGCTCGGCGGCGGCGGTGGCGGGCGGGCTGGTGCCGCTGTCGCTCGGCTCGGACACCAACGGCAGCGTGCGCCTGCCGGCGGCGTTGTGCGGGCTGTTCGGGCTGCGCCCCACCTATGGCCGGCTGTCGCGGGCCGGGACGTTCCCGTTCGTGGCCTCGCTCGACACCGTGGGCCCGCTCGCCCGCAGCAGCGCCGACCTGGCGCTCGCCTACGAGGCGATGCAAGGGCCTGATGCGGCCGACCCCGCCTGCGCCGGACGGACGTTCGAGCCGGTCCACGTCGACGCCGGGATCGCCGGCGTGCGCGTGGGCAGGCTCGGCGGCTATTTCCCGGACAATGCCGGACCCGCGGCGTGGGCGGCGCTCGAACGCGCCGCGGCGGCGTTGCCCGGCTGCCAGGCGGCCGAGCTGCCCGGCGCGGCGCTGATGCGCCAGGCCGCCTACGTCGTCACCGCCGTCGAGGGTGCCGCTCTGCACCTGGAACGGCTGCGCACCCGCGCCGGCGAGTTCGACCCGGACGTGCGCGACCGGCTGCTCGCGGGGGCGCTGGTTCCGGGCAGCCTCTACGTCGCGGCCCAGCGCTATCGCCGGGCGGCGCGCGATGCGGCGATGCGCCTGTTCGAGCGGTTCGACGTGCTGCTGGCGCCATGCGCGCCCGAGCCGGCGCCCGCCTTCGCGGCGGCGCCCATCGTTCGCGGCG
>CAXTVL010000200.1:4546-5458 GCA_964247515.1 uncultured Acetobacteraceae bacterium
GCGCCTGGGCGGGCAGGAGCTGCCGTTGCGCGCGGTGATCGGCCTGCTGGCGCAGCCGCTGTCCTGCCTCGGCCTGCCGGTCGCGGCGGTGCCGATCACGGGACCCGGGCTGCCGCTCGGCGTCCAGGTCGCGGCGGCGCCGTGGCGCGAGGATTTGTGCCTGCGCGTCGCGGCATGGCTGGAGCGGCGGGGCGTGGCCGCGGCGACAGTGGCGTCGGCATGGACGTGAACCTGCCGGACGTGCTGGCGGAAGTGCGGGCCGCGTTCGCCCGCTACGAGCGGGCGCTGGTGGCCAACGACGTTGCCGTGCTCGACGAGGTGTTCTGGGCCGACCCGCGCAGCGTCCGCTACGGCGCCGGAGAGGCGCTGTACGGCATCGACGCGATCCGCGCCTTCCGCCGCGACCGCCCGGCGCACGATTTGGCGCGCACGCTGCAACGGACGGCGATCACCACGTTCGGCCGCGACTTCGCGACCGCCAGCACCTTGTTCACCCGCGCGGACGCGCCGGACCGGATTGGGCGGCAGCAACAGAGCTGGGTGCGCCTCGCGCCGGGCTGGCGCATCGTCGCAGCCCATGTGAGCACCGTGCCGGCTGGCTAGACCGGCCTTGCGGCATGGAACTTGCTGGGTGTTCGCCATGGAACCGCTTGGCCCGTCGCGGGCAGTGCGTTGGCAGGTGAGCGAAGCGGCGGCCGACCTGGTGCGTCCGCTGCTCTCGCCGCGCCCGGTGCGGGTCGCGGCACGGCCCCAGCCGGTCAGCTTCGACCTGGGCCGCACGGCGTTGCTGGTGATCGACATGCAGAACGATTTCTGCCACGACGATGGCTGGCTGGCCGGGATCGGCGTCCTGGCAGCCCCGGCCCCGCGGCCGATCGCGCCGCACGCCGGACAGCAGCCAAGGCTCCCCCC
>CAXTVL010000201.1:0-1707 GCA_964247515.1 uncultured Acetobacteraceae bacterium
ACGCCTATGCCGGCGCGGTGGTCCACGAACTGCCGCCGAACGGCCAGGGCATCGCCACGCTGATCGGCCTCGGCATCCTGGAGGCGCTGGGCGGCGACGGCCGGGTCGACGACATCGAGACCGTCCACCTGGCGATCGAGGCCACCAAGCTCGCCATGGTCGACCTCGACCAGCACCTCGCCGATCCGGCGGCGATGACGGTGAGTCCGGCCAGCCTGCTCGACCCGGCCTACGTCGCGGCCCGGGCGCGGCTGGTCGACCCGCGCCGCGCGGGCGATCCCGGCCACGGCACGCCGGGTCCGGGCGGCACCGTCTGCCTCGCCGCCGGCAGCCGCGACGGCACCATGATCTCGTTCATCCAGTCCAACTACATGGGGTTCGGGTCGGGCGTGGTGGTGCCGGACACCGGCATCAGCCTGCAGAACCGCGGCGCCGGCTTCACCCTGCGCGCGGGCCACGCGAATCAGGTCGGCCCGCGCAAGCGGCCGTTCCACACCATCATCCCGGGCTTCGCCATGGACGCCGACGGCAGCCCGCTGCTGGCATTCGGGCTGATGGGCGGACCGATGCAGGCGCAGGGGCACCTGCAGATGGCGCTGCGGATGCTGGCGCACCGGCAGGACCCGCAGAGTGCCGCCGACGCGCCGCGCTGGCGGGTGCTGTCCGGGCGGCACGTCGCCGTGGAGCCGGACATGGAGGCGACGGTGGTGGAGGCGCTGCGGGCGCGCGGCCACCTGATGGTCGTCGAGCCCACGAACGAGACGTTCGGCTTCGGCGGCGCGCAGATCGTCCAGCGCACCGCCGCCGGCTACGTCGCCGGCTCCGACCCGCGCAAGGACGGCCAAGCCCTCGCCTGGTGAGGCGTCAGCGCGTCCGCTTCGGGTGCTCCAGGAAGAAGCGCAGCATCTCCCGCGAGGCGTCGGGGCCGGCCGGATCGGTGTACGAGCCGTCGGCGCTGCCGCCCGACCAGGCGTGGCCCTCGCCATGCACCAGCCAGCGCTCCAGCACGGTGCGCTGCGCCGCGTCGCGGTAGCGGGTGCGGGTCCATTCGCGCCCGCCCGGCACCTGCCCGTGGTCGAGCTCGGTGCTGAGCCGCCCGTTGCCGCCGCGTTGCGCGATCACCGCGTCGGCGTTGGCCGGGTTCACCGTGGTGTCGCGGTCGCCGTGGAACACGATCGCCGGCACGCAGGGCCGCGCCGGGTCGCCGGCGGTGCCGAGATGGCCCTGCCGCATCGCCGTGAACGCCGAGGCGACGTCGTGCGCGGCGCCGCAGGCGAGGCCGGAATGCGCCACCACCGCCGCCGCGGCGCCGCCCGCGGACAGGCCGGCGGCGTAGACGCGGCCGCGGTCGACCCGGTGCTCGGCCATCACCGCGCGCACGATGCCGACCAGCAGCGCCGGCTCGCCGGTGTCGCGCCGCTGGTCGCCGGCGCGGAACCAGTTCCAGCAACGCTGCGCGTTGGCGGCACTGGTCTGCTCGGGGTAGGCGACCAGGCAGCCATGCGCGGCGGCGTGCCGGTTCATCCTGGTGCCGGCGGCGAAATCGTCGGGCGACTGGGTGCAGCCGTGCAGCATCAGCAGCAACGGCGGCGACGGCGGCAGCGAGTCGGGCACGAACAGCTTGTAGGCGTGCTCGCCGGCCCCGTCGCGATAGGTCGTGGCGAGAAACCGCCCATTGTCGGCGGCCGTCTCGGCACGCGGCTGCGT
>CAXTVL010000201.1:1717-4003 GCA_964247515.1 uncultured Acetobacteraceae bacterium
GGTTCCGCGGCAGCACCTCCGCCAGCAGCTTCTGGATGGAAGGGGCCGCCCGGGACAGTTTCTCCAGCCCGAGCCGCCCCGCGGCCGGCGCACGCATCGCGCCAAGCAGGGCACGCGGCCATTTTTCGGTCATGCACGATCTCCGTCGCCGCCTGCCGTCCCCGCGCGTTCGCGGGCTGTCGGCGAAGCGGCAGTGTTACGGAGCGTTTTGCTGCGGCGCAACACAATGCCGTGGTAGCCTTCATCCGACCAGCGAGCGCGCCCTCAGGCGGGCGGCGAAGTTGGCGCCGCGCCGGGCGGCGATCCGCCAGAACGCGCCGGGTGCCGTCGCCGCCGCCTTGATCGCGGCCAGCGGCTTGCCGGCGCGCATTTGCTCGCCGACCTGGTGGAACCGGGCCAGCGCCTCGATTGCCTGCCCACGCTGCTTGAGCACCGCCAGTTGCGGCGCCGGCAAGGTGCCGCGCAGCTCGTCCACCACACGGTCGTTCAGCGCCTTGACGTGCTCGAACGGGTAGCGCTTGCGCCCGGCCTGCGCCCATTCCCGCGAGATCTTGCCGAACGGCTGCAAGTAGTAATACAGCGGCGACTCCAACAGCAGCGCGCGCCCACCGGCGATGAAGAAGTCGAGCAGGATCAGGTAGTCGGCCCCGTGGCGCGCGTATTCGCGGTATTCGATCCGCCGCTCGCGCAGGAAGTCGGTGCGGAACACCGGCTTCAACATGCCGAAATCGAACGACGCGGTGGGGTCGGTCGCGGCCAGGAACTCCGCCAGGCCGATCCGCCGGTCGCCCGCCCCCACGGCGAACGCGGTGCCGACCGCCTGGCCGGCCTTGCCGTCGAACAGGATCTGGTTGTCGGCCACCATGTCGACACCGGCGGCCTCGGCGGCGTCGAGCAGGCGCTGCAGCCGGTCGGGCGCGTACCAGTCGTCGGCGTCGAGCATGGCGACCCAGCGGCCGCGCGCCGCGTCGGCGCCGCGGTTCAGCGCGTGGCAGTTGCCCTGGTTGCGGTCGAGGTAGATCGGCTGGATGCGGCGGTCGGTGCTCGCCAGCGCCGCGATGACCGCTCTGGTGTCATCGGGCGATCCGTCGTCGACGATGAACAGCTCGAAGTCCTGTTCGGTCTGCGCCAAGGCCGAACGCACGGCGGTCGCAAGAAAAGCCGCCGCATTGTAGGCCGGTATTACTATGCTGACGCGCGGCCGTGTTAACCGTGTTAAGCCGTCGATCGCCGTCCGCATATCAGGTACCGCTTCAAGGAAGGTTGCACGCGTGCCGGTGAGCGTAGCAACATTGCCATCAGTTCGGAACCAAATCATTTGCGGTATCGGCAACTCCGTCGCGAAACGCGGCCGTGTCCGATATCAGCCCGCCGACACCCCGGCCGGCCGCCGCGCGGTGCCAGGCTCAGCGCCGCCGCTGCAACACCCGGACATGCCAGGCCAGGCGATCGTGCTGCACCCGCACCGCGTCCAGCGTGCGGTAGCCGGCGCGCAACATGGACCAGATCCGGTGGCCCGTGACCATTTCCTGCATCGAGACCACCACCAGGCCGTCCGGGCCGAGCGCCCGGGCGTGTCGCGTGACCTGCGCGGCCGGCGCGTCCAGGTAGTACAGGCTCTCGTTGAACACCAGCAGGTCGAAAGCTTCGCCGGCGGGTGCCGCCCAGGTTTCTGCGTCCCCGACCTCGAACCGGGCGCGCCCGCAGGCTTGCGCCCGGGCGGCCTCGACCGCGGCGGGCGAGATGTCGACGCCGAGATAGCTGGCCGTGCCCGCGCTCGTGACATGCGGGGCGAGCAGCCCTTCGCCGCAGCCGATCTCCAGGACTCGCCCGCCCGGCCGGTAGTGCCGGCAATACCCCGCGATCAGGCTGTAGCGGGACAGCTCGCCGACCGAGCCCAAGTACTTCCACGCATCGGACCGATACTGTTCCTGCCAGTCGGCGGCGACGAGGTCCGGACGTTTGTACGGCCTGACGATGGCCCGCACCCGCATCGGCAGCGCCGCCGTGACGACCCGTCGCATGACGTGCTTGACGTTCGCCATGGCCGCGCTCCCCCGCACCCGCGCACCTTACCCGCCGCCGCCGCGGCGGCAAACATGAGACACAAAGCGGCGGCACTCCAAAAGCCGGCTCTCATCGCGACCGGACCGTCACGACCGGCGTTTGTAGGCGTATTGGTGGGCCAGCCATTTCGTGCCGGTGCCGTCGGCCAGCACGAAATACTGGTCCTTCACGTCCCGGTCAGGCTCCCCATACGTAATGATCTGAAACATGCGCAGCATA
>CAXTVL010000201.1:4013-5456 GCA_964247515.1 uncultured Acetobacteraceae bacterium
CCCGCGACCGAGGCGAGCGGGGCGCCGGGTGCGCCGCGACGCAATCGACGCGCCGCTGCCACTCGCCATCGCGGCCCGCGTTGTCCCTGCCACGACAGAGTTGCGAGGCGAGCCTGAGCGAGACGATTTGCGTGGCGCTGGTCTGCCACACCCTGCAGCCCAGCATCGTGGCGATGCTGGAACGCGTCGCGCGCGAGGCGCCCGACGACCATGAGGTGTGCCTGCTCTACAACGGCGGCGCCGCAGCCGATCTCGCGGCCCTGGACACCGGGCTGGCGCCGAGGGTCGTGGCGATCGCGACCCCCGACCTGCTCGGCGCGCCGTATCCCGAGAAGTGCCGGGCCGAGGCGTGGGAGATGGCCGGCAACCTCGACCTCGCGTTCCTGGAGTTCCAGCGGCGGCGGCCCGGATTCGACCGTTATTGGTTCATCGAGTACGACGTGCATTACGAGGGCGACTGGCGCGCCTTGTTCGAGTATTTCCGCCACAGCCCGGCCGATGTGCTCGGGACCATCTTGTTCTCCACGCGCGGCCGGCGGCACAAGCTGTCCGGGCTGACCTATCCGCCGCTCGTGGTTCCGGAGGCGGTGGGCTGGGATGCGGCGCTTGTCGTCAAGGGCTTCTTCCCGCTCTGCCGGCTCAGCGCGGCACTCCTGCGCCTGATGGACGCCGAGTATCGCCTCGGCCTCGGCGGCCACTACGAAATCCTGCTGCCCTCGCTGGCGGTGATGCGCGGCCTCGCGGTCGAGGATATCGGCGGCCGCGGCGAGTTCGTCGCACGGGCCAACCGCGACCGCTTCTATTTCGCGACGCCGGGGACGTTCACGCACTCCCCCGGCACCTTCGTGTTCCGGCCGGCGGTGGCCAGGGTGCTCCCGCGCCGCAACACGCTCTGGCACCCGGTCAAGGCCGCCGGCACGACGGCCTGGTTCCCGCTCAAGGTCCGCGGCAACATGGTGAAGAACGCGCTCGAGTGGCTGAAGCCGTATCTATGGCGGGGCGTCATCCGCCTGTGGTTCGCGACCCGCTGGAACCCGCTGCCATAGAGTTGGTGTTCCCGGCGGGATTCGAACCCACGGCCCCCAGATTAGGAATCTGGTGCTCTATCCGGCTGAGCTACGGGAACCACCCCCGGGTGTTTACTCGGCTTCACAGCGGCCGGCCAGCTTGCCACAGTGTCGGGCCTGAATTTTCCGGCGTCACAGCAGGGCGTGATCCATGGACGTAGCCATCCCCGACACCGCCACCGCCGCCGCCATCCATCGCGCGACACTGGTGCTCGACAGCCACATCGACATTCCATGGCCCACCGCCGGCGGCGGCGAGTTCACGACCCCCACGCGGCGCTGCGTCGACCTGCCCAAGATGGTCTCGGGCGGCGTCGGCGCCGGCTGCTTCGCGGCGTTCGTGCCGCAGGGCGGGCGCGACGGGGCGGCCCACGCG
>CAXTVL010000202.1:0-4920 GCA_964247515.1 uncultured Acetobacteraceae bacterium
GCTCCCACAGGCTGTAAGTGCCGAAGAGCATCACGGCGAAGCCCGCCAGCAGGCTCGCCGCCCCGCGCCCGCGGTGCTCTTGCATCGGGGCGCGGCAGTGAGGCCAAGCACGTCGATGCCGGACGGCGCCGCCGCTCCTACCGGGCGTCGGTGAGCGCTGCCACCACAGCCAGCACCGCCGCCGGCGTGCGGCGTTGCCGGCGGTGGCAGAGGTGCCAGCCTTTGAACGAGGGAAGGTAGCGTTCGAGGAGCGGCGTCAGCCGACCATCGGCGAGCGCCTCCGCCGCGAGCGGTTCGAGCACGTAGGCGATGCCGACGCCGGCGATCGCGGCGGCGATCGCGACGTCGCAGTGCGAGGCGACGAGCGGGCCGGACACCGCGAGCGTGACAGCCTCGCCGGCTCGCGTGAAGCGCCAGTCTTGACGGCCGTCATGACGATCGCGCGCGTCCGGCCGGCGCCACTGGATGCAGCGATGACCGGCCAGCGCCGCCGGCTCGCGCGGGGTGCCATGCGCCGCCAGGTAGCCGGGCGAGGCGATCACCGCGTGCCGCAGGTCGCCGCCGAGCGGCACCGCGATCAGCCCGGTGTCGACGGTCTCGCCGCGCCACACGACCAGGTCGAATCCGTCCCCGGCCCCATCGCTCGTTGCGTCGTCCACGGTGAGGTCGAGTGCCACCTCGGGCAGGCTCACGGCCAGCCGGCCGAGCGCCGGCGCCACGTGGCTCTGGTATGCCGCCCGGGGCAGCCGCAGCCGGACCAGGCCACGCGGCCGCAGGCGCTGGTCGCGCACATCCTGGACCGCGGCCTCCATCTCGGCCAAGGCGGGCCCGAACCGGTCGAGCAAGCGCTGCCCCGCGCCGGTGAGCGACACCCGGCGCGTCGTCCGGTTCAGCAACGTGACCTCGAGCCGCGCCTCCAGCGCGCGGATCGTCTGGCTCAGCGTCGACGGCGCCATGCGCAGGCGTTCGGCGGCGCGCGCGAAGCTGCCCTGGCTCGCGACCTCGACGAAGGCCCGCAACTCCGCGTAGTCCGATCCGCGCATGGCATTATACCCTGTCCGGCGATGAGTGCGTACCGATCATGTACGATAGTCCGTGCCCGCAGTCAGCCTACGGTGCCGGTCGGCCCCGCCTCCACGCGCGGCGCCCGCAAGGAGGCACGCTTCGATGCGCATTTCGCCGATTCCGAGCTCGCTCCCACGAGGGGCCGCCGGCGGGCGGCTGCCGGCCGGCCCGGCGCGGTCGGCAAACCTGCGGATCGTGCGCGAGACGTTCCGCAAATGGAGCGCCGGAGAGGGTTCGCTCGACGACCTCATGACAGAGGACGCGGTGATCGTGATCCCGGGCACCGCGCCGCATTGCGGCAGCTTCGGCAAGGGCGCGTTCGTGGGGGCGGGGGCCGGGCCCTTCTTGGCGGGGTTCCGCCGACGGCCCGCGCCCGGCGGGGTGAGGTTGTGGTGGGGGGCCGACGACGTCGTCGTCCTCGCGGACGCCGTCGGGACCAGGCGGGACGGCAAACCCTACGCGAACAGCTACATCTTTGTCCTGACCATGCGGGCCGGGCGGGTCGTGCGGGCGACGGAGTTCCTCGACATGGCCGCCTTCAACGACGTCTGGGACCATGTCGAGGCCGCTCCGGCCGCCACGAAGGCGGCGCCGCGATGAGGCGCTGGGTCATCGACCGGCACGGCCGCGACGGCCTGCGCCTCGACGCGCGGCCGGTCGGCGACCCCGCCGCGGGCGAGGTGCTGGTCCGGGTCTCGGCCGTCTCGCTCAACGCGCGCGACACGATGATGATCGATCACGGCATGGGCCTCGCCCTCGACTTCCCCTTCGTGCCCGGCTCCGACCTGGCCGGCGTGGTCGAGGCGGTGGGCCACGGCGTCACCCGGTTCGCGACCGGCCAGCGCGTCATCTCGAACTTCCTGCCGGAGTGGATCGACGGCCGGCCGGGAGGCTCGGCGCGCCAGCCGTCGTACCGCACGCTGGGCGGCCACTACCCGGGCGTGCTCTCGCAGCGTGTCCGCTTCCCGCAAGGCTGGTTCACCGCGGCGCCCACGACACTGACCGACGCGCAGGCCAGCACGCTGCCGGTCGCCGGGCTCACCGCTTGGTTCTCGTTGGTCGAACAAGGCCGGCTCAAGGCGGGCGAGACGGTGCTCGTGCCCGGCACCGGCGGGGTGGCGTTGTGGGCGGTGCAGATCGCCGCGGCGCACGGCGCGGAGGTGATCGTCACCTCGTCGAGCGACGAGAAGCTCGCGCGCGCCAAGGCGCTCGGTGCCGCGCACGGCATCAACCGCGCCACGGCCGACGTGGCGGAAGCGGTGCTGGCCCTGACCGGCGGGCGCGGCGCCGACCATGTGCTCGACCTGGTCGGCGGCGAGCATTTCGCGCGTTCGGTCGCGGCGGTGTCGGTGGGCGGGCGGATCTCGGTGATCGGCCTGCTCGGCGGCCTGGAGCTGCGCGCGGCCACGACGCCGGTCCTGCTCAAGGCGCCCACCATCCAAGGCATCGTCACCGGCCACCGCCGCGCGCTGGAGGACCTGGTGCGCGCCGTCGACCGGATCGGGCTCAAGCCGGTGATCGACCGGCGCTACCCGTTCGACGAACTGCCCGCGGCACTGCGCCACCTCGACCGCGGCGCGTTCGGCAAGGTCGTCATCGACATGCCGAACGACCGGCCCTGACCCACGCAACCCGACCCACCGGAGCCGACCCACGATGCTCGACCTCGACGGCGACACCACCGCGCTGGTGATCATCGACCTGCAGGAAGGCATCCTGCAGCCCGAGCCGATACCGTTCGGCAGGGAGCGAGTGCTGGCCCGGGCGAGCGCGCTCGGGGCGGCGTTCGCGGGCATCGGCGCGCCGATCGTGCTGACCACCACCGACTTCGCGCCCGGCTACGCGGACACGCCCAAGGGCATCGCGGACGCGCCCTGGGCGCTGCCCGAGGCGGGGCTGCCCGCCGGCTTCGCGACGCTCGCGCCGGAGATCGACGCGCTGCCCGCCATCGCGCGGATCGTCAAGCGGCAGATGAGTGCCTTTTTCGGGGCCGAGCTCGACCTGCAGCTGCGTCGCCGGGGGTGCAGGACGGTGGTGATCTGCGGGGTGGCGACCAATTTGGGCGTCGAGGCCACGGCGCGCGCCGCCTTCGACCTGAACTACCACGTGGTGATCGCGGCGGACGCGTGCGGCAGCGTCGCCCCGGGGCTGCACGAGTTCGCGGTCGAGCGCATCCTGCCGCTCATCGCGCGCGTCCGGCCGACGGCCGCGATCATCGCGGCGCTGCGGCGGTGAACGATCATCGCGGCGCTGCGGCGATGACCGGCGGCACCCGGGCATCGACCCGGGCATCGACCCGCGCGCGGGGGGTCCGGGGTGCCGCCCCCGAGCTTGAGCGGCACCCTAGCCAGGAAGGGCCATCGAACCGATGAACCAGTCGAGCCCACCAGCCGAGACGCCGCCGATGCGCTCGATCCTCGTCCTGGGTGCGGGCGAGCTCGGGATGGCCGTGCTCCGCCCGCTTTCGGCCCGCGCCAACGCGGCCGGGGTCGCCGTCACGGTGCTGCTGCGGCCGGAGACCATCGCCACCTGCGATGCCGCCAAGCGGGCGGACGTCGATGAGCTGCTCGCGCTGGGCTGCGCGCTGACACAGGGCGACATCGCATCGGCGTCGGTGGCGGAACTCGCCGAACGGTTCGGGCGCCACGACACGGTGCTGAGCTGCATCGGCTTCGCGGCTGGCCGCGGCACGCAACGCAAACTGGCCCAAGCGGCGTTGCGGGCGAAGGTCGGGCGCTACGTCCCGTGGCAGTTCGGCGTCGACTACGACGTGCTCGGCCGTGGCAGTCCGCAGGACCTGTTCGACGAGCAGCTCGACGTGCGCGACCTGCTGCGCGGGCAGCGCGAGGTGGAATGGGTCATCGTCTCGAACGGCATCTTCACCAGCTTCCTGTTCGCGGCGGCGTTCGGGGTCGTCGACCTGGCCGCCAACACCGTGCGCGCCCTGGGCGGGTGGGACAACGCGGTCACTGCGACCACCGCCGAGGACATCGGGCGGCTCACCACCGAGATCCTCTTCGCCGCGCCGCGGATCGCCAACCAGGTCGTCCACATCGCCGGCGACACCGTGACCTACCGCCAGATCGCCGACATCGTGGACCACCGGCTCGGGCGCGAGATGGAGCGCGTGCTCTGGGACGCGCCGATGCTGCGGGCCGAACTGGCGCGCGATCCCGGCGACGCCATGAAGAAGTACCGGGCGGTGTTCGCCACGGGTCCCGGGATGGCGTGGGACATCGCCGCGACCTTCAACCACCGTCGCGCCATCAGGGTCACGGGCGTCGAGGACTGGGTGCGCGAGAACATGGGGCGATGAGGAAGGCAGCATGATGATCACCCGTCTCGACCAGGGCCCGCGCATGAGCCAAGCGGTGATCCACGGCGGTACGGTGTACCTGGCGGGCCAGGTCGGCACGCCGGGGCAGTGCGTCGCCGCGCAGACGAGAGAGGTGCTGGCCAAGGTCGACGACCTGCTCGTCCGCTCGGGAAGCGGCCGGCACCTGTTGCTGAAGGTCGAGATCTGGCTCGCGGACATGGCGGATTTCGCTGCCATGAACGGCGTGTGGGACGCCTGGGTGGCCGATATCGGCCGGCCGGCCCGGGCCACCTGCGGCGTCGGTCCGGCCACCCCACCTTACAAGGTCGAGATCGTCGTGGTCGCGGCGCGGCGATGAGCCTGCGTCACCGGGCTGGCCCGATGGCCGCCACGATGGCCGCCACCGGGGCCGCCACTGGGGCCGCAAGCGGCGCGGCAGGGTTGCGGCCGCGTCTCGTGCTGCTGGCCGCCATGATGGGCGTCGTGCTCGTCACCCTGGACGTGTCGGTGGTCAACGTCGCGCTGGGGGCGCTGCGGGC
>CAXTVL010000202.1:4930-5407 GCA_964247515.1 uncultured Acetobacteraceae bacterium
TCGATGTCTGCATGGACGGCCTGCAATGTGTCTTGAACGTCTACACGCTGGCGTATGCCGCCTTCCTGCTGAGCGCCGGCGCGCTGAGCGACCGCATCGGCGCGCGTGCCACGTTCCTGATGGGCTTCGCCCTGTTCACGCTGAGCTCGGTCGGGTGCGGCCTGGCGCCGTCCTTCTCCGTCCTGCTCGCCGCCCGCGCCCTGCAGGGGCTCGGCGCCGCGCTGCTGGTGCCCTCGGCGATGGCCCTGCTGCAACTGGCCTTCCCCGATCCCCGAGCGCGAGCCTGGGCGATCGGGCTGTGGGCCGGCGCCGGCCGCCTGGCCCTGGCCGGCGGACCCGTGCTGGGCGGCGCGCTGATCGCGGCGTCGGGCTGGCGCGGCGTGTTCATGATCAACCTGCCGGTCGGCCTCGCCGGCCTCTGGCTCACCTGGCGGCACGCCCCCGCGCCGGAGAGGACCATCCGGCGCGGCCTGGACC
>CAXTVL010000203.1:0-5390 GCA_964247515.1 uncultured Acetobacteraceae bacterium
CGCGCGATGGTGTCGAGCCGGCTGTCATCCGCCTCGCCGCCGCCGGCCCCGGCGACGAAGCCGCGCGCCTTGGCCACCCGGTAGATGTTCTCGGCGAAGCTGCTGCCGGACTGCATCGCCGCCGCGGCGAGCTGCAGCGTCTCGTGCTGGATCATCGGCCGGATCTGGTCGGCACCGTAGCCCAGCGCCGCCAGCTCGGCCTCGCGCTGCGCCCGCAGGAACGTGGTCGCCTCCTGGTAGTCCGGGGTCGCCTTCGCGAACCGCGCCTCGTCGGCGTTGGCGTGGCTGACCACGGACTGCACCGCCTGCTGGCGCTGCTGCTCGGCGGTGAGCTGCTCGGACTGCTTGCGGGCGTCGGCGGCGCTGGCCTCCAGGATCGCCATGCGCGCCTCGATGTGGCCGCGCGGGTCGGTCGCGAAGTCCGGGACCTGCGGCGCCTGCTGCTGCGGCTGCTGCTGCTGCGGGCGGAGCAGCGTCTCCATCTGCTGGAACCGGCCGGCCATCTCGCCGCGCAGGGTGGCCAGCTCGGTCTCCAGCGAGCGGCGGCGGGCGCGTTCCTTGTCGAGTGCGCCCAACGGCACCTTGGTATCGCGCCGACCCGGTGCGTCACCTTCGAGTGCCGGCTCGGCTTCGTCCGGCTCCGGCGCAGGTTCCGTCGGCTCGGCCTGCGTCGCGGCCGGCTCCGGCGCCGCTGCGGGCTCGTCTCCGCCGCGGTTCTCGAAATAGGCGTCCTCGGCCTTGGTGAAGGTCTCGCTCATTCGGCTTTCCTATGCGGTCGGCGGTGCCATCGGGGGCGCGGGCTGTGGCATGGTCGCCGGAGCTGGTTGCGGCGCAGCCTGTGATGTCGTCGCAGGTTGGGGAGCGGGCGCCGCCGCCTGCTGCGCCGCGGCATGGAGCCGCAGCAGCGCGTCCAGCGAGGCGTTGGCCTCGTCGAGCCGCTGGTCGCGGTGGTCGAGCCCGACCTGCGCCAGTTGCGCGATCGCCGCCGCGCGCTTGGCCTCGATGTCCGCCTCGTGCCGCTGCTGCTCCAGCCCATATCGCTGCGGCAGCATCTGCGCCTCCGCCTGCAGCTTGGCCGCGTCGGCCGTGACCTTGGCCGCCTGCGCCTGGTGCAGCGCGATCTTGGCCTGCTCCTCCGGCGACGGCGGCGGCGGCGGCGGCCGCTGCCCGGCCTGCTCCGCCGCCTGCGCGATCTTGCCGATCAGCGACTGCGGCAGCGGCGAGTACTTGAACAGCTCGACCATCGCGTCCGGCGGCAGGTTCAGCCGGCCCAGCACCGGCATCAGCTGCACCAGCATCGACCAGGTGCGCTCCTTCATGTTCGGCGAGCTCGGCGTGTCGTCGACCAGCACGTCGTATTCGGAGATGGTCGGGTCGCGGACCAGCGGCACGTACTGCGCCTCGTCCTGCCCGCCGATGCGGATCAGCCGGCCGTCGCTGATGAAGGTCTGGATCAGCCACACCAGCAGCCGGCCCTGCTCCTTGCGGTAGCGCCGCAGCCCGTTGAAGTAGTCCGCCAGCTGGACCATGCCCTGCTGCTTGCGCTGCATCTCCAGCACGCCGGGCTGGGTGCGGTCGACCTGGCCCATCATCTCCGGCGACACGCCGGTGACGCCGGGGATCGCCGCCACCGCGAACTCGGTGAGCTGCATGGTCGCCGGCGGCAGCTGCGGCACCTCCTTCTGCTGGATGCGGCCGAGGCCGCCTTGGCGCAGCACGGTGACGCCGCCGGTCTCGGCGTAGGTCTCGCGCAGCTCGTTCAGGCTGCCGACCGCGTCCTGCTCGACGAACAGGCCGCCCTTGGCGTTGGTGTTGATGATGTGCAGCGTCTGGCTCAGCCACTTGTTGGCCCACATCTGCGGGTCCTGCATCGCCCGCACCATGCCATACCAGTGCCCGCGGGCACGGTCGCGCTTGCCGGTGATGCACTTCAGGCTGAAGCCGCCCTGCTCGGCGCCGTCGGTCTCGGTCAGCACCACGGCGCCCAGCAGCGCGCGGCGGTAGCGCCGCCTCTGGTCGCGCACCGACTTCACCGGCGGCCGCCCACTCGCCCTCGCCGCCGCCTGCAGCGCTGCGTGCTGCGCCGGCTCCATGTGGTGCATCTGCCCCGTCGCCGGGTTGTGCACGCGCCAGCTGGGGGCGAGGTCCCACCACTCGACCTCGACCAGCCGCACCCGGCGGATGCCGGCCTCGTATCCCGCCCGCCCGGCCGTCCCCGACTGGTCGCGGCGGTAGAACGGCGCCTCGCGCGCGTTGTGCGGGTCGTCGGCGTCGGCGCCGGGATCGTCCGCCCAGGCGGCGTGCAGCTCGTCGTCGTCGGCGTCCGGCGCCAGCTGCCGCGCCGCCTCCAGCGTCATGTCCTTGACGAACATGATCCACCCGGCGTCGGCGTAGTTCGGCTTGGCCGCGGACGGGTCCGGGTAGACCGCCAGCGGGTCGACGCGCTCGATCGCGACCATGCCGTCCGGGTCGCGCGAGTACTCGAGCCGGGTCTGCACCCAGCCCTCGCCGGTGATGACGCAGTCGCGGAACGCCTCGCTCTCCTCGTCCTCGGCGTCGCACTCGTCGCGCGCCCACTTCACCGCGTCGGTCAGCAGCTCGGACGGGCCATCGGCGCCCAGCGTGCGCGGGATCACCCGCTGCTCCTGCCGGTTGCCGATCTCCAGGCCGCACACGCTGTCGACGAACGGCGCCACGCGGTTGAACGTCACCGCCGGGCGGCCCTGCTCGGACAGCACCGCGGCGTCCTCGGCGCTCCACTGGTGGCCGGCGACGTAGCCGTACGCCGTCTCCGCCTCGCGCATCCAGTCGCCGCGGTTGTCGCGCGCGGCGCGATACCACGCGCGGAAGCGGTCGAGGTCGTGGCGACCGTCGCGGTCGGGCGCCTCGGACGCATCCGCCCCGCCGTTGAAGTCGGCGCCGGCGACGGGCGCGCCCTCGTTGTGGGTGCCGACGGTCTCGGACAATGGCGGCGCCTGTGGTGCGGGTTACGCGGCCCACGCGCCGCCCGGACGGGCGCGGCGGGCGCGGCGGTAGCGGTCGGCGTCGCGGCCGGCATCGGGCCGCGGGGTCTCGTAGGGGCGGCTCATCGCCCCGTAGCGTAGGCAATCCGCCGCATGGTCGTCGCCGCGGCTGTCCATGTCCTCGGGGCGGTTGGGGTCGTGCTGCATCGCCGGCAGCGTGCGGATGACGTCGCGGCAGGTCGAGAAGATGAACAGCCCGGGCGCGTCGCCATCGCCCTTGAGACGGGCGCGCACCTGGTCCCAGCCGCCCATCGCCCCGCGCCCCGCCACGCGCCGGTTGTCGGCCGGGCGGAAATGCACGTCGCGCTCCGCCATCCGCTGCGCGTGGCTGGGGCCGCCGTCCTCGGCGAACATCGCCGGATCGGCCACGCCGCTCATCTGCAGGTCGCCGCGCAGGTCGCCGGCCTCGCGCGTCCGGATGCCGTCCGCCACTTCCTCGGCGGTGAGCCTCATGCCGACGTTGGGCTCGCCGGCCGAGCCATACCATTCGCGATACATCACCAGCGCGCCGCGCGGGAACTCCGGCAGCTCGCCGTCGGAGACCGCGAACCACTGCACGCAGAACGGCTTGGCCGAGCCCCAGTCCATCGCCCGGAACCGGGTCCAGTATGCCGGCAGCGTGCGCGGCGCGACGACGTGCAGGTCGGTGCGGAACTCCGGGAAGAAGGCGCCGGCAACCGCATCCCAGTCGCCGTCGAGCCAGGCGCGCACCAGCTCGGGCGAGCCGGACTGGCGCAGCATGTCCACGTACTCGCCGCCGAGATGCGGATTGTCCCCAACCCGGGAGGGGATGAACACCCGTTCCAGCCCGGTCTGCTTGTCGGCGATCACCGTCCAGGGCGGCGCCGGGTCGATGTAGCGCGCGCGCAGCCATTGGTGGCCGGGGCCGCCGGGGTTGCCGGTGAGGCGGATGCGGCACGGCACGCCGGAGCCGGAGCGCAGCGTCGCCATCAGCTTGAGGATCGGCGCCGGCGACGGGAAGTTGCCCGCCTCCTCGACGTAGACCCGGGTGTTGGACTGCCCCATGTACTGGTCGGCGTCGGCGTCGTTGTCGAGATGCGCGAAGTTGAGCCGTGCCCCGTTGGCCATGCGGATGCGCGCCGGCTGCATGAAGAAGCTGGCGCCGAGCGGCGTGTAGATCACCCGCGCCCGCTCGAACGTCTCGCCGAGCTGGACGGAGGTGCGGCGGACCATCAGCCCAATGGCGTGCTCGCCATGGGTCGCGGCGTGCTGCGCCCAGTCACCGAGCATCCCATCCGTCTTGCCCCCGCCGCGGCTGCCGCCGAAGAAGACCTCGGTGACCGGGCAGGCGAGCAGCGCGCGTTGGGTGGCCGAGGGCCGCCAGACGATGGTCGGCGCTACGGTGGCCGGGGCGCGTGCTTGTCCTGCCATGCGGCGGCGTCCTTGGCTTCCGGCTCGCCGAGCAGGACGAAGCGCACCGCCAGCGGCTTGTCCGCGTCGCCGCTGATCTGCAGCCGGTCGCTACGGCCCTGCCGGGTCTTCTCCCACCAGATCGCCGCGGCGACGGAGCGGCCCTTGGTCGCCATGCTGAACAGCGACTGCGACACCGCGGCGTTGGCCTCGATCTCGGCGGTCGCCAGTTCCGCCTTGAACCGGCGGCGCAGGGTGTGGGGCGAGATGCCCAGCACCGCGCAGATGTCCGCCTGCTTGACGCCGACGCCGGCCATCACCTTGACGGTCGCGCGCTCCTTGTCGCTCGGCTGGTAGCGCGGTCGACCCGCTCCGGGCATGGACGCTACCCGGTGACGAGCGTGCTGCTGAACCGATGCGAGGGGCGGGTCTCGGTCGCGTGCCTGGCCTGCAGCCGCTTGACCAGCGCAGGCTTCACGCCCGCCTCCAGCAGCCCGACCACGAACGCCAGGTGGTCGAGCCCCTGCACCGGCGCCGCCACGGTGACGCTCACCTCGACCAGCGCGCCGGCGTAGACCACGCGCTCGGTGCCGACCGGCTCCGGCGCCCGCTCGTGGTCGAACATCACCCCGGCTTTCACCGCCGCGGCGTGGGCGCGCTTGCGGCGGGTCTCGGCGATGCGCAGCAGGTGGCTGCTGACGTGGTACTCGTATGCCGCCGCCTCCGCGGCGTTGACCTTGCGCGGCGGCGCGGTGCCGTTGCTGGCGCCGATCGCGGCGAAAGCCTCGTTCAGCCGTTCGGTCAGGCTGGTGGCCGCGGCGACGTCCAGGGGCACGGTCAGAGCGCCTCGCCGCAGTGCGGGCAGGTGGCGGGCTCGGAGGCGCGTGGCGCGGCTTTGACGTCGATCGCGGCCTCGCCGAACAGCGCCGCCAGCTCGCCGGCGCCGAACCCGGTCAACGCCAGGTCGAAGCCCGCGTCGCGCAGCTCGCCCAGCTC
>CAXTVL010000204.1:0-5386 GCA_964247515.1 uncultured Acetobacteraceae bacterium
AGCAGCGGCTTGAACGCCTGGATGCCGGCGTTGGCGAACAGGATGTCGAGGCCGCCGAACTCCCGCCGCACCATGGCGGCGGCGTCGCGCAGCTTCGCCATGTCGCGCTGGTCGAGGGTGACGGCGAGCCAGCGCCGGCCGGCCGCCTGCACCAGCCGCCCGGTCTCGGCCAAGTCAGCCGGTTCGGCCGGCGTCACTTCCAGCGTCGGGCTGACGGCGCCGGCGATGTCGATGCCCACGATGTCCGCCCCGGCCGCGGCCAGCGCCGCCGCGGAGGCCCGCCCGATGCCGCGCGCCGCCCCGGTGACGACCGCGACCTTGCCGTGCAGGTGCCCGCTCATGCCGGCACCCGGCGAACGCCGTCGCACGACGGCTGGTTCATGGCCATGACGGCTTCCCCTGTTGCCAACTCACTTGACCCGGCATTCGTCGTTACGAACCGGCTTGCCGCTCGACTGGACGAACATCAGCGTGATCGGCGCGTCGCCCAGCGTGCCGGACAGGTGTCCGGCATGGCCGGCGGCGTTCGGCGTCGAGGCCTGGTCCTCGCCGAACGAGGCGTCCCCCGGTCCCATCTCGACGCGGTGGCCGTCCATCGTCTCGACGAACCAGCGGCCGGACAGCGGCACGCTCCATTGCGGCGTGGGGTTGGGGTGCCACTGCCCGACCCAGCCTTTCGGGAACTGCGCGATCACCACTTGGGCGGGTTTGTCGCGCAGCTTGTCGCCGAACACCGGCGCCACCGTCTTGCCCAGCGAGAGCGTGCTGAAATCCTTGAACTCGCAATGGGTCTGGTGGGTCTGCCCGGCCGTGTCCACCCAGACATGCCAGTACGGCAGGGTCTGCGGCGCGGGCGCCTGGGCCGCCGCCACGCCGGCCGGTCCCGCCACCAGGGCCAGGGCCCATGCAAAAATCGTCTTAGGATGTGCCATGTTCGCCTCGCGCGCTCGCTATTGCTGGGTCAGGTCGAACAGTTCGAGCGTGGTCGCCGGGTCTTGCCGCTTGTGCAGTGGAATCCCGGTCTCGGTCACGAACACTTCGAGGGTGGGCGAGGCGACCGCCGACAGCAGGTGGCCACCGCGCACGGTGCCGTCGCGGTTGGCGACCGAGCCGTGGACATGCAGCGCCGGCTTGCCGTCCACCAGGCCGATGTCGCCGATCAGGCCCACGCACTCGACCTGCTCGTCGATCGGGATGTTGCGGTAGGCCTTCTGCCCCTTGTCGAACCAGCCGAACAGCGCCGACGAATAGGCGCCGATCGCCGTCAGGTGCGCGCCGGAGACGTGCTCTCGCTTCATCCAGTCCGACAGGCCCGACATCACCTCGTCGCCCTCGCGGAAGATGACGGCCCAGGCCCGCGCGCCGCCATCGTGGCCGCTGACCAGCCGGGCCTGCATGGCGGGGGCGCGCCCGGGCTCGGGCAGGTGCGTGGGCGAGGTGTAGCCCGGCGGCGTGGCGGCGTGCGCCGACAACCCGCCTTCGGCGGCCATGCAGGCGCAGACGCCGAGCAGGGCGGTTCGGCGGGGCAGGGAGAACGACATCGACCTGTCTCCTGATCGCTTGATGTGATCGGTCCCGGGGTGGCTTCAGTCCCCGGTGCTCAATGGGGCAGCGCGCCCAGCAACGCGTCGGCGACGTCGCGGGTCCGGGCGTTGCCGCCGAGGTCGGGCGTCTTGGGCGCGTCGCGCGACGCCAGCACCGCCTCGATGGCGCCGACCACCTCGCCGGCCGCGTCCTTGTGGCCCAGATGCTCCAGCATCATGGCGCCGGCCCAGACCTGGGCGATCGGGTTGGCGATGCCCTTGCCCATGATGTCCGGGGCCGAGCCGTGCACCGGCTCGAACATCGAGGGGTACTCGCGCTCGGGGTTGAGGTTGGCCGACGGCGCCAGGCCCAGCGATCCGGCGATCGCCGGGCCGAGATCGGTCAGGATGTCGCCGAACAGGTTGGAGGCCACCACCACGTCGAACGTGTCCGGGCGCTGGACGAAGCGCGCGGTCAGGATGTCGATGTGGTACTGGGCGGTCGAGACGTCCGGGTACTGCGCCGCCATGGCGGCGAAGCGCTCGTCCCAGAACGGCATCGAGTAGAAGATGCCGTTCGACTTGGTGGCCGAGGTCAGGTGCTTGCGCGGCCGCTGGCGCGCCTGCTCGAAGGCGAAGCGCAGGATGCGGTCGACGCCGCGGCGGGTGAAGACGCTGTCCTGGATCACCACCTCGTCGTCGGTGCCTTCGTAGAGCCGGCCGCCGACCCGGGAATACTCGCCCTCGACGTTCTCGCGCACCACCAGGAAGTCGATCTCCTCGGGGGCGCGGTCGGCGAGCGGCGAGCGCACGCCCTTGAGCAGCCGCACCGGCCGCAGGCAGGCGTACTGCCTCAGGTCGCGCCGCAGCGGGATCAACATGCCCCAGAGCGAGACGTGGTCCGGCACCCCGGGCGCGCCCACCGCGCCGAGCAGGATCGCGTCGCGATGGCGGACCTGCTCGATGGCGTCGGCGGGCATCATCGCGCCGGTCTTCTGGAAGCGGTCGCAGCTCCAATCGTGCTCGGTCCAGCGGAAGCCGAAGCCGTGGCGCTTGCCCACCGCCTCCAGCACCGCCAGCGCCGGCGGCATGACCTCGTGGCCGATCCCGTCGCCCGGCAGCACCGCCACCTCGTAGACCCTCGCGTCCTCGCTCATGTCCAGTTCCCAGCCTGCTGGCGACCCTATCGTCGGCGAGGCATTCCTGGTTCTATGCCGAATTAGGAAGTGTTGATGCTGGAGCGGCATGGAGCTGGCTTGGATCGAGGATTTCCTGGCACTCGCCGATTGCGGCGGGTTCTCGCGCGCGGCCGAACACCGGCATGTGACCCAACCGGCGTTCAGCCGCCGCATCCGGGCGCTGGAGCGCTGGGTGGGCGCCCAACTGATCGATCGGTCCAACCGCCACGCCGGGCTCACCGCGGCGGGCGTGGCGTTCCGGCCCGCCGCCGAGGAGGTGCGCCGGCGCCTGCACGACGGTTGCGAGCAGGCCCGCGGCGCCGGGCGCGACGGGATGGGCGGCGTCCGCCTGGCGTGCACGCACATGCTGGCGTCCACCTATTTCGGCGAATGGCTGGCCTCGCTCGAGGCCAGGCTCGGGCGACACCTCCCCTGCCAGTTGCAGGTCGATCACATGGTGGCGTGCGAGCACATGATGCGGCGCGGCGACGTCCGGCTGCTGCTCTGCCACCACCACGAGGCCGCCCCGGCCGAGCTGGAGGCGCGCGCCTTCGTCCAGATGTCGCTGCAACAGGACCGCCTGGTCGCGGTGAGCGCGCCAGACGGCCAAGGACGGCCGCTCCACGAGCTGCCGGTGACGGCCGGGCGGGCCGCCCCGTACCTCGCCTACCGCGAGGAGTCCGGGCTGGGCCGCATCCTGCGCCGCTCCGGGGTGCTGGAGCGGCTGCAGGGACGGCTCGACCCGGCGTTCCACTCGCACGCCGCCCTGACCTTGGCCAATTTGGCGCGCAGCGGCCGCGGCCTCGCCTGGACGCCGCAGAGCCTCGTGCAGCCCGACCTGGACCGCGGCACGCTGGTGCCGGCCGGCGCCGCCGACAGCGGCATCGACATCGCCGTCTGCCTGATCCGGCCGGCCGCCCGCCAGAGCCCGGCGATCGAGAGCCTGTGGTCGCTGGTGCAGGCCGATGTGGGGCGGCGGCAGGCCGGGTAGCGGCGGCGCGACCGGGGCGCGGACCGCGCACCCGCCCCGTGTTGCGCCCCCACATACCCCATGCTATCGCCCCGGCACCGGCCAGATCCGTGCCGGCAGGGTCACGGTCGCGCCCGCTGCGGCCCAGGAACATGGAAACGAGCCTCGTGGCGCAAGCCGGCACTTCCTCCCGCGGCGGCCTCGCCGACCGCTACGCCACCGCCCTCTACAACCTCGCCGACGAGCACGGCGAGATCGACCTCGTGGTCGACCAGATGACCGGCCTCGGCCGGCTGATCGACGAGAGCGCCGACCTGCGCCGCCTGCTGGCCAGCCCGCTGTTCGACATCCAGCAGACCCGGCACGCGGTGCGCGCCGTGCTGGAGCGGCAGGGCTTCGGCAAGACCGTGCAGGACTTCGTGGGCGTGGTCGCGACCAACCGGAGGCTGCCCGCGCTGCGCGGCTTCGTCACCGACTTCCTGAGCCTGGTGTCCGAGAAGCGTGGTGTCGTCGTGGCGCAGGTCGAGACCGCGCACGAGCTCTCCGACGTCCAGGAGCAGCAGCTCCGCGCCCGGCTGATCGAGGCCGGGTACGGCAACGTCGACATCGTCAGGAAGGTCGATCCGGGGCTGCTCGGCGGGCTCGTGGTGCGGATCGGCGCCCGCCTGTATGACAGCAGCCTGAAGTCGCGCCTGCAACGCCTGCAATACGCCATGAAGGGAGCCGCCTGATGGATATCCGCCCGGCCGAGATCTCGGAGATCCTGAAGCAGCAGATCGCCGCGTTCGACACCGACGCCAACGTCGCCGAGACCGGCCAGGTGCTGAGCGTGGGCGACGGCATCGCCCGCATCTTCGGCCTGCAGAACGTGATGTCGGGCGAGCTGGTCGAGTTCCCGTCCGCCGGCGTCACCGGCATGGCGCTCAACCTCGAGACCGACAACGTGGGCGTGGTCATCTTCGGCGAGGACCGCGAGATCCGCGAGGGCGACACGGTGAGCCGCACCGGGCGCATCGTCGACGTGCCGGTCGGCATGGGGCTGCTCGGCCGCGTGGTCGACGGGCTGGGCAACCCGATCGACGGCAAGGGGCCGATCGTGGGCGAGCAGCGCAGCCAGGTCGAGGTCAAGGCGCCCGGCATCATCCCGCGCAAGTCGGTCCACGAGCCGATGCAGACCGGCATCAAGGCGATCGACGCGCTGATCCCGATCGGCCGCGGCCAGCGCGAGCTGATCATCGGCGACCGCCAGACCGGCAAGACCGCGGTCATCATCGACACCATCATCAACCAGAAGCAGGCCAACGCCGGCGACGACGACGGCAAGAAGCTGTTCTGCATCTACGTCGCCATCGGCCAGAAGCGCTCGACCGTGGCGCAGATCGTGCGCACGCTCGAGGAGAACGGCGCGATGGAGTACTCCATCGTGGTCGCCGCCACCGCCTCGGACCCGGCGCCGATGCAGTTCCTGGCCCCGTACACCGGCTGCACCATGGGCGAGTTCTTCCGCGACTGCGGCAAGCACGCCGTCATCTTCTACGACGACCTGTCGAAGCAGGCGGTCGCCTACCGGCAGATGTCGCTGCTGCTGCGCCGCCCGCCGGGCCGCGAGGCGTATCCGGGCGACGTGTTCTACCTGCACTCGCGCCTGCTGGAGCGGGCGGCGAAGATGTCGGACGCGCTGGGCGCCGGCAGCCTCACGGCGCTGCCGGTGATCG
>CAXTVL010000205.1:0-5357 GCA_964247515.1 uncultured Acetobacteraceae bacterium
CACCCGCCACCACGACGGACCTGGCGGCGGCCGATGCGCCGGGCGCGCTGCGCAACGTCGCCGGCCTGCTCGCCCGGCACGGCGCGGACGCCTTCGTCGTGGACCTGACGCGCCCGGCCTGGGCGATTCCGGTGGCGCATGTGCTCTGCCCGGCGCTGCGGCGCGCACCCGCCTGACCCGCTCGCGACCGCTCAGTCGAACAATCGGCGCAGCGCCGGCGGCCGGTGCAGGACGATGGCGCGGCCCTCGACGCTCAGCACGCCCGCCTCGCGCCAGGCGCGCAACTGCTTGTTCACGCTCTCGCGCGAGCTCGCGACCTGGTTGGCGAGTTCGCGCTGCGAGGTGCCGGCCTCGATCCTGATGCCGCCCGTAACGTCGGGGCGGCCGCGTTGCTCGGCCAGCCGGACCAGCACCCGCGCCAGCCGGGCCGGCAGCGTGGTGAGCGCGACGTCCTCCAGCGTGACGCTGGTCTGGCGCAACCGCTCGCACAGCAGCACGAGCAGCCGCTCCGCCAATCCCTCGTGGCGGCGCAGCAACGGCAGGAAGTGCCCGCGCTCGACCACCATCAGCAACGTGTCGGAGACGGCCGTGGCGCTGGCGCTGCGCGGCTTGCCGTCCAGCAGCGCGAGCTCGCCCAGGACGTCGCCCGGGCCGATCAGGTTGAGCGTGACCTCGCGGCCGTCGGCCGACATGGTCGAGATCCGCACCTGCCCGGTCAGCACCGCCATCATGCTGCTGCCGGCGTCGCCCTTGCCGAAGATCAGCCCGCCGCGCGGCACCCGGCGTTCGCTCGCGTGTGCCACCACGTCCTCGATCTCGGCCGCGGTCAGGCTGCGGAACAGCGCGTGGTGGCGCAGCGCGTCACGCTTGCGGCCGAGGGAGGTGCCGATCATCGCGTGCTGGCGATCGCCAGCGCCAACGTCAGCGCCGAGGCGACGTAGCTGTACAGCAGCACCGAGGCGCTCTCGCGCTCGGCGACCCGGAAACGTGCCGCGAAGATCACGATGATGACGGCGCAGGGCAGCGCCAGGCTCACCACCGGATAGCTGCGCAGCCGCGACTGCAGCCCGATCGCGGTCAGGCCGGCGAAGGCGACGGCCGGCACCACCAGCAGCCGGCCGATCACGCTGGCGGCGATCGCGAGCGAGAATGCCGGGCGCTGCGCCCGCAGCACGATGCCGCTCGCGAACAGCGCCACCCCGGCGGTCGCCGAGCCGAGCAGGTCGATCGAGCGGATCAGCGGCGCCGGCAGCGTGATCCCGGCCAGCACCAGCACGAAGCCGAGCAGCGGCGCCCACACCATCGGCTGCTGGACCGAGGCCAGCACGATCGAGGCGATCGACGGCGCCGCCGTCTCCGTCAGCGGCGCCCGGGTGGCCACGCCCAGCAGGATCAGGCCGAGCGGGATCATGACGAGGTTGGTCACGAGGCTGCCGACCGCGACGATGGCCACGGCCGGGGTCGGCCCGAACGCCGCCCCCAGCACCGGCAGGCCCACGAACGGGATCGCCGGCAAGCCTACCGCCATCGCCTGCAGCGTGCTGACCGCGAGGCTGCGACGGCACAGCCGGCGGGCGATCACGAGCGTGGCCGCGAACGGCGCCACCATTCCCACCACCAGGATCGCCGCGAGCCGCAGGTCCACCGCGAAATCGCCGCGCGGTGTCGCGACGGTGCCGGCGAACAGGCCGAGCGGCAGGGTGTAGGTGATCACCATGCGGTTCAGCACGTCGGCCGCCTTGCCCTCGATGTCGTGGTGCCAAGCGGCGAAGTAGCCGACCAGCAGGGTCAGGAACACCGGCAGCAAGGCGTTGGCGACGATGTTCACGCCGGGCTCCGTGCGATGCCTGGTGGCGGACGGTGGGTCGGGCGTCGTCAATACACCGCAATGGCCGCACGACACAGCGTCCGTGACTGGGCGCGGGGCGTCCGCCGCCGGTCCGGGCAGCGCATCATCGATGCTGGATGCGTGCTATCGATCCCGTGTCAGCCGATCGCAGCCATCCGCCCGACATCTCGCGACGGTGGAGGTGTCGACGGTGATCAAAGGAATGGCCGATGAAGAAGCCGTCGCTGGAGGAACGCAAGGAGCTCGGCAGTTTCCTGTCCAGTCGCCGTGCCCGCCTGCAACCGGACGAGTTGGGCCTGCCGGCCGGGCAGCGGCGCACGCCCGGCTTGCGCCGCGAGGAGGTGGCCTCGCTCGCCCGGGTCAGCGTCAGCTGGTATACCTGGCTCGAACAGGGTCGCGACATCGCGGCCTCGGCCGAGGTGCTCGAACGGCTGTCGAGCGTCCTGAAACTCGACCGCGCGGAATCCCTGCACCTGTTCGCGCTCTCTTCGCGCCAGCCGCCGGCCGCCGCCGCCAGCGACGAGCTGAGCGACGGGCTGCTCTATCTGGTCAAGGCGATCGATCCGGTTCCCGCCTATGTTCGCAACAGCCGGCTCGACATCCTGGCCTGGAACCCCGCGGTGGCGGATTTGTTCGTGGACTACGGCGGGCTGGCGCCGCACGAGCGCAACACGCTCCGCCTGATGTTCCTCTATCAGCCGTACCGCAGCCTGATGCGCGACTGGCAGCAACTGGCTCGCGCCACGATCCGCCTGTTCCACGCCGCCCGCGCCAAGGCAGCCGACAAGGCGCCGTTCGACCGGCTGGTCGAGGAGCTCTGCGGGCGGAGCGATGAATTCCGGGCCTGGTGGCCGAAAGTCGATGTGCAGGGTTTCACCGAGGGCGGGAAACGGCTTCGTCATCCGGCACGGGGCCTGCTCGACCTGACCTACGTGGCGCTTACCCCCGAGGGCCGGGCGGACCTGTCGCTCGTGACCTACATCGCGCGACCGGGAACCTGTGACCGGCAATCATAGGATGAGAACATTCCTTCCGCCGCATCCCGCACCGCCCTACCTGCGGCACCGGTCGCCTCCCTGGGGCGCCTGAGCGCAAAGGACGTGCCGGGAATGAACGAGCATCCAGTCGATCGCCGGACCGTACTCTCCACCGGGGCGGTCGTGGCCGCGTCCGTCTCGTTCGGGCTGGCTCCGTCCGACGCGCAAGGTTCGACGCGCATCAGGACAGCGCCGGTCACGCGCGAGGTCGTGCTGTCGGTGAACGGCGCCGATCACGCGGTGCGGGTCGACACCCGCATGACGCTGCTCGACGCGCTGCGCGAGACGCTCGGCCTTATCGGGTCGAAGAAGGGGTGCGACCACGGCCAGTGCGGGGCCTGCACCATCCACGTCGACGGCGAACGCCATTTGGCCTGCCTCACCCTGACCGTCGCGGCCCAGGGCTTGCGGATCACGACGGTGGAGGGGTTGGCCGAAGGCTCCCGCCTGCACCCCATGCAGCAGGCGTTCATCGACCATGACGGGTTCCAGTGCGGCTATTGCACGCCGGGCCAGGTCATGTCGGCGATCGCCTGCGTGCGCGAAGGCCATGCCAACTCGGACGCGGACATCCGCGAGTACATGAGCGGCAATCTGTGCCGCTGCGCGGCCTATCCCAACATCGTCGCGGCGGTGCGACAGGCCAAGGCCGAAATGGAGCCTGGCTGATGCGCCCGTTCGCCTATGAGGCGCCGACCAAGGCCGCCGCCGCCGTGGCCCTCGCCTCGGTCCCGGCGAGCGCGCACGCCACCGCCTCCGTGCAGTACAAGGGTGGTGGCACGACGCTGATCGACCTGATGAAACTCGACGTCATGCAGCCAGTCACGGTCGTCGACATCACCATGATCGACGATACGGCGATGCACCGGATCGCTCGCTCGGACGAGGGTTTGCGGATCGGCTCGCTGGTCTCGATGGCGAAGTTGCACGCCGACGCGTCGGTGGTGCGCGACTACCCGTTGCTGACCGAGAGCCTGTGGCAGGCGGCGTCGCAGCAGTTGCGCAACATGGCCCGCCTGGGCGGCAACGTGCTCCAGCGCACGCGCTGCCCGTATTTCCGCGACACCAGCTACGACCAGTGCAACAAGCGCACGCCAGGTTCGGGCTGCGCCGCGCTGGACGGCGCCAACCGCGGCCATGCGGTGTTGGGCACCAGCGATCAGTGCATCGCGCTCTATGCCGGCGACTGGGCGCCCGCCCTCGTGGCGCTCGACACCCGGGTCGAGGTGCTGGGCAGCTCCGGCAAGCGCACGCTCGCCTTCGCCGACCTGCACCGCCTGCCTGGCACGACGCCGCATGTCGAGACCAGCTTGGCGCCCGGCGAGCTGATCACCGCCTTCGTCGTCCCCGGCGGTCCCAGGCCGCGGTCCCTGTACCGCAAGATACGGGATCGCGAGAGCTACGCCTTCGCCAACGCCAGCGCGGCCGTGGCGCTCGACCTCGATGGCGAGGTCGTGCGCGACGTCAGGATCGGGCTGGGCGGCGTCGCGACGATCCCTTGGCGAGCGCGTCATGCCGAGGCGATGCTGCGCGGCCGACAGTTGACCGAGGTCAGCGCCACCGCCGCGGCGGTGGCCGAATTCGAGGGTGCCCGGACGCGCGAGCACAACGGCTACAAGGTGGCACTCGGCAAGGCGACGATGGTGCGCGCGCTCCTGGATGCGCAGGCGATGGAGGTTTCCTGATGGACCAGGCCGATGTCGCGGCGCCGACCCCGCTCGCCGCCATGGGAGAGCCGATCCGCCGCAGCGAGTCGGTGGCGAAAGTGACCGGCAGCCTGGTCTATGCCGCCGACGCGGCCGAGACGCGGCCGCTGCACGCCTATTTCCTGACCAGCGGCATCGCGCGCGGGCGCGTCCTGTCGATCGACACGGCACGAGCCGAGGCGCTGGAGGGGGTCGTCAAGGTCTACACCCACGCCAACGCGCCGCACCGGATCGCCACGCCGTACACACAAAAGGGAGGCTACGCGTCCGATACCAACATGCCGCTCACCGGCCCCGAGATCCGCCACGACGGCCAGATCATCGCGATGGTGGTGGCCGAGAGCTACGAGACCGCGCGCGACGCCTCGCGCCGCGTGGTGCCCCGCTACGCGCCGACGACGCCCGCCGCGACCATGGACAGTCCCGGCGTGAGCGTCGTGCATCCCGAGGCGCTGGCCGGGAAGGAGAAGCAGGTCGGCGACTTCGCCGCCGCGTTCGCCGCGGCACCCGTGAAGGTCGAGGGCGAGTACCGCACGCCGGCGCAGCACCAGAACGCCATCGAGCTGTACTCGACCACCGCGTCATGGTCCGGCGGCGAGCTCAGCATCCATGAGCCCAGTCAGTTCGTGGTCGAACTCGCCCATGGCGCCGCGGCGATGATGGGCGTCGACCCGTCCATGGTCCATGTCGTGAACCCGTATATCGGCGGCGCGTTCGGCGGCAAGGGCTTCATGACGCAGCGGACCGCGCTGGTCGCCGGCGCCG
>CAXTVL010000206.1:0-5351 GCA_964247515.1 uncultured Acetobacteraceae bacterium
GCGCTGGGGCACGGCGCATGTGGCGCGGTTCGAGCACCCGTTGTTGCGGCTGCTGCCCTGGCTCGGCCGGCTGACCGGCGCGGACATCGCGAGCCCGGGCGACGACACCACGCTCGACCGCGGCGGCTTCGCCCGTGGCTTCGAATCGGTGCACGGCGCCAGCTATCGCGGCGCCTACGACCTGGCGGACCTCGACCGCAGCCGGTTCGTGATCGCGCCCGGTCAATCGGGGCACCCGCTGAGCCCGCTGGCCGGCAATTTCGCGCGCCGCTGGCGCGATGGCGAAACCGTCGCGATCGGCAGCGCAACCGCGACGGGCGCACCCCATATCGCTCTGGTTCCCGAAGGAGAAGGCCGATGAGCTACGCAAGGTCTTGGCAACCGGCAGCCACGCTGCCGCCGCGCGAGGCGCTGGTGCGCGACGTGCTGGGGCGCCGGGTGCTGGCGTTCCTGGTCGACGCGGTGCTGCTGACCGTGATCTGCGCCGTCGCCTGGATGCTGCTGTTCGGCCTGGGCGTGCTCACCCTGGGCCTGGGCTTCCCGTTGCTCGGCCTGCTGCCGGCGATCCCGCCGCTGTACAACTGGCTGTCGCTGCTGGGCCCCGCGGCGGCGACGCCGGGACAGGCGCTGCTGGGCCTCACCGTGCGCCACGATTCGGAGCTGGCACGGCCCTCGGCGCTGCAGGCGCTGGTCTGGGCGGTCGGGTTCTATCTCACCATGGCGCTGGGCGTGATCTGGCTGCTGGCGGCGCTGTTCACCGAGCGCCACCGCACGCTGCACGACATCGTCTCCGGGCTGGTCGTGGTGCGCTCGCACGCTTTGCAGGGCATAAGGCTTTGACAAACGCCGCCGCGCTCTGAAACAGTGATCTCCGGGAGAACGCCGTTCGCATGAGCTTCAAGCCGCCGCGCCGGCCGCAGTTTTTCTACACCACTGCGCCGCTGCCCTGCCCGTACATCGCCGGCCGCACCGAGCGCAAGGTCGTCACCGAACTGACCGGCGGCGAGGCCGAACCGCTGCACAACCGGCTGTCGCGCGCGGGCTTCCGTCGCAGCCACAACATCGCCTACGCGCCGGTGTGCCCGCACTGCTCGTCCTGCATCCCGATCCGCATCCCGGTGGCGACCTTCCAGCCCGACCGCACGCTGCGCAAGCTGTCGCGCGCCAACGCGCAGGTGCGCGCCGCCGAGATGCCGTCGCGCGCCACCGCCGAGCAGTTCGCGCTGTTCCAGCGCTACCAGCAGGCGCGCCACGGCAGCGGCGACATGGCGACGATGAGCTTCTACGACTACCGCGCCATGGTCGAGGACACGCCGATCGAGACGTGTTTGGTCGAGTTCCGCGACCCGGACGGCACGCTGGTCGGCGTGTGCCTGACCGACTGCCTGGGCGACGGGCTCTCGGCGGTCTACTCGTTCTTCGCGCCGGGTCTGGAGCGGCGGTCGCTCGGCACCTACACGATCCTGTGGCTGCTGGAGCGGGCGCGCGAGCGCGGGTTGCCCTACGTGTATCTCGGCTATTGGGTGCCGGAGAGCTCGAAGATGGCCTACAAGGCGCGGTTCAAGCCGAGCGAGATATTGGCCGGCGGCAGTTGGCGCACGCTGACAGAGCGCGACGCCGAGGCGGCGGGGCAGGAAGTGTCCGATTTCGTTTCGGAGACGGTTGCCTAGCGCTGCCATGCGCGAGTTGGTCGACGCGACGCCCGCCCCGCGCACCGTCGACAGCCTGGCCGACGAACTCGCCCGTCTCGGGCTTACGACCGGCGCTTGCGTCCTGGTCCATTGCTCGCTGCGCTCGATCGGCTGGGTCTGCGGCGGCCCCGTCGCGGTGATCGAGGCCTTGCTGCGGGTCGTGGGCGAAGCCGGGACGCTGGTCATGCCAAGTCATTCCGGCGACCTGAGCGACCCCTCGGAGTGGACAGCGCCGCCGGTGCCGGCAGCGTGGTTCGACGCCATCCGCGCCACGATGCCGGCGTACGATCCGGCGCGGACGCCGACGCGGGCCATGGGCGCGGTCGCCGAGCTGTTCCGCACCTGGCCGGGCGTGCGGCGCAGCGCGCACCCGGCGTTCTCGTTCGCCGGCATGGGTCCGCTGGCGGCGCGAGTCGTCAGCGAACACGCGCTGGAGAGTCCGTTCGGGGAGGCGTCGCCGCTGGCTCGCCTGCACGAATTGGACGCCACCGTGCTGCTGCTGGGCGTCGGGCTGGACAAATGCACGGCGCTGCATCTCGCGGAACGCCGGGCCTCAATGGATACCGAGCCAGTATGGGCAGGTACGCCGATGATGGTGGACGGCGCTCGGCGCTGGGTGCGCTTCCAAATGCCGCCCGCGAAAGCCGACGCGTTCCCGCAAATCGAACCCATCCTTGTGGCTCGCGGAGTCTTGCGTCGGGGCAGGGTGGGATCGGCTATCGGACGCATCGCGCCGCTGCGCCAGCTCGTCAATGTCGGAACGGAGTGGTTGGCTGCCGAAACCGGTTGATTTGGTTCAGCGGCGCTCACGCGAGCTTCAAACTCGCCGTCGTGGCATATTCATTTGCCGTGTCTCAGAGGTGCCGTGTTCTCGCGCGTCGCCGGACTGAGGGTTGAAGATTGAGAGACTTGACGGCGCGGCCTAACCCGACCGCGCCTTGGCGTACCCGTTCGGCGGCGAGCGCCCGACCTGCCCGCGTTCGCCCAGCCACGGTGCGAGGTTGATCTCGGTCCGCGTCCGCTCGCCGGCGGGCCAGCTCAGCCCTTCCGCCCGGTTGAACACCCGCGCGTCGACCAGCTTGCCGTCCTTGTATTTCTGCAACGCGACGCCCGCCCCGCGCGCCAGTTGCGGCACCTGCTCCAGCGGGAACAGCAGCAGCTTGTGCGCGCTGCCCATCACCGCCACCGTGTCGCCCACGGCCGGCACGCAGCACAGCGCGCGCTCGCCGGGCTTGAGGTTCAGCACCTGCTTGCCGGTGCGCTTCTCCGCCAGCAGCGCCTCGCCCGCGACCAGGAAGCCGCGCCCGGCGTCGGACGCCACCAAATAGCGCTGTGCCGGCGCCAGCACGAACAGCGTCGCCACGTCGTCGGCGCCGGCGAGGTCGATCAACACCCGGATCGCCAGGCCGTCGCCGCGCCCGCGCGGCAGCTCGCCGGCGCGCAGGGTGAAGGCGCGGCCGTCGGTCGCGAACAGGCACAGCCGGTCGGTGGTCTCGCAGGCGACCAGCCGGCGCAGCGCGTCACCCTCCTTGAACTTCAATTCGGCGCCGGACGCGAGATGGCCGCGCACCGCGCGCAGCCAGCCCTGGCGCGACAGGATCACGGTCAGCGGCTCGCGCTCCATGAACGCCTCGGGCGGCGGCTCGTCGGCCAGGGCGGGCGCCAGGGCGAGTTCGGTGCGTCGCAGCCCGAGCGGGCCGTCGGCGAACTTCTTGCGGGTCTCGGCCAGCTCCTGCCCGATCCGCCTCCAGCGCGCCTTGTCGCTGCCCAGCAGCGCCGTGGTGCGCTCGCGCTCGGCGGTGAGCGTCGCGTGCTCGCGGCGTATCTCCATCTCCTCCAGCCGGCGCAGGCTGCGCAGGCGCATGTTGAGGATCGCCTCGGCCTGGATCTCGGTCAGCTTGAACGAGGCCATCAGCGCCGGGCGCGGCTCGTCCTCGGCGCGGATGATGCGGATTACCTCGTCGAGGTCGAGGAACACCGCGAGGTAGCCGTCGAGGATCTCCAGCCGCCGCTCGATCGCGGCGAGGCGGTGGCGGGAGCGGCGGACCAGCACCTCGTGGCGGTGGTCGAGCCAGTGCCGCAGCACCGCGCGCAGGCCGAGCACGACCGGGGTGCGGTCGGCGGTCAGCACGTTCATGTTGAGCGGGAAGCGGGTCTCCAACGCGGTCGCGCGGAACAGCGACTGCATCAGCACCTCGGGCTCGACGGCGCGGGATTTCGGCTCCAGCACCAGGCGCACCAGCTCGGTGCTCTCGTCGCGCACGTCGGCCAGCAGCGGCAGCTTCTTCTCCTCCAAGAGCTGCGCCATCTGCTCGATCAGCCGCGCCTTCTGCACCTGGTAGGGGATTTCGGTGACGACCACCGACCACGCGCCGCCCTTGGCGCGCTCGACCGACCAGCGGGCGCGCAGGCGGAAGCCGCCGCGCCCGGTCTCGTAGGCGGCGGCGATCGCCTCCGGCGGCTCGATGCAGACGCCGCCGGTGGGGAAGTCGGGGCCGGGCATGTGCGCCAGCAGCTCCGCTGTCGTGGCCTCGGGGTTGTGCGCCAGGGCGATGGCGGCGGCGCAGACCTCGCCGGCGTTGTGCGGCGGGATCGAGGTCGCCATGCCGACCGCGATGCCGGCGGCGCCGTTGGCCAGCAGGTTGGGGAAGCCGCCCGGCAGCACGACCGGCTCGCTCTCCTCGCCGTCATAGGTGGCGCGGAAGTCCACCGCGTCGTCGTCGATGCCGGCCAGCAGCGCCTGCGCCACCTGCGTGAGGCGGGCCTCGGTGTAGCGCATGGCGGCGGGGTTGTCGCCGTCGATGTTGCCGAAATTGCCCTGGCCCTCGACCAGCGGGTAGCGCGCCGCGAACTCCTGCGCCAGGCGCACCAGCGCCTCGTAGACCGAGCTGTCGCCGTGCGGGTGGTACTTGCCGATCACGTCGCCGACCACGCGGGCGCATTTCTTGAATCCGGCGGTGGGGTCGAGCCGGAGCTGGTGCATGGCGTAGACGAGGCGGCGATGCACCGGCTTCAGCCCGTCGCGCACGTCGGGCAGGCTGCGCGACATGATGGTGGACAGCGCGTAGGCGAGGTAGCGCTCGGAGAGCGCGTCGGTCAGGCGCGCGTCCTCGATGTGTCCGGCGGCGTCGTCAGGCATCGGGCATGGTCTCCGCCAAGGTCGCCACGCGGTCATAGAGGGCGATTCGGGCCGCCGGCAATGGCAGGTGCCGGTGGCCGAACGCGTCGCGGGTGAGGAAATGTCCGGTCAGGCGCAGGCCGTCGCGCCATGCCGCCGGGGCGTCCGTCGGCGTGTCGTCGCGCAGGAAGCGCGGCAGCGGCAGCAGGCGCGCGGCGAACGCCCCTGCCCCCTCCGCCGAGACGGCGCGCCCGCTGCGCGGCGAGACGTAGGGCAGGTCATCCGTCTCGCCGGTCACGGCGCAGCCGGACAGGTCGAGGCCGTAGCCGAGATCGGCCAGCAGCGCGGCTTCCCACCGCACCAGATCGGCCATCGTGCCGGGGTCGTGGCCCAGCGTCGCCAGCAGGTGCAGCAGGCCGCCGAACACCCGTGGGTGCGGCTCGCGCTCCGGCAGCGCGCCGGCGGCGACGGCGCAGGCGGCGGCGAGCGCCCCCAGCAGCAGCGGGTCGTCCAGCACCAGCGCCGCCGGCTGGTGCACCGGC
>CAXTVL010000207.1:0-5333 GCA_964247515.1 uncultured Acetobacteraceae bacterium
CGATCCTGGCAGCATCGGGACCAGCCGAACATGCAATCCACGCGGCACACGCCGCGCCCATGGCTGCGAGCATTGTGCGCGATGTCGATAATTCTGAGTGGTGGCGCCGCGTGGATGCGCGGGTCAAGTCCGCGCATGACGAGCTGGGAGGCAGGTCACGCGAACCGGACAGCGATGGGCGCGGGATGGACTTGCGGCCTCGCACCTTGCCTCAAGCGTCGAAGATGCGTCCCCGGCTCAGCCGGTGGGCGGGATCGAGGGCGGCCTTCAGCGTCCTGAACAGGTCGAGCGTCACCGGGTCGACCCGCTCCAGGAACGCCCGCTTCTTGGAACGGCCGATGCCGTGCTCGGCGCTGATGCTGCCGCCGAAGCGGTCGAGGGTGGCGAAGATGACGTCCTCGGCGCGGCGGAACAGCGCCTGCCGGCGTTCCAGCGGCCAGTCGGCGGGCGGCACCACGTTGAGGTGGATGTTGCCGTCGCCGACATGGCCATAGGCGATCGGCCGGCCCTCGGGCAGCGACGCCGCGAGGTCGGCCAGCGCCGCTTCCAGGAACGAGGCGATCGCGGCGATCGGCACCGAGACGTCGGTGCGGTAGTACGGGCCGTGCCGGCTCTGCGCCTCGACCATCGCCTCGCGGCAGCTCCACAGCCGGTCGGCCTGGGCGCGGCTCGCGGCCAGCGTGCCGTCGAGCAGCAGGTCGCCCGCATCCTCCAGGCACGATTCGAGGACGTGCCGCAGGTCGACGGCGCCGCAGGCCGCCACTTCCAGCAGCACGTAGACCGGGCAAGGCTGGCCCAGCGGGTCGCTCAGCCCCTCGCGGTGCGCCAGTGCCAGCTCCAGCCCATCGCGCAGGATCAGCTCGAAGGCGGACAGCAGGTCGCTGCAACCGCGCCGGGCGCGGGCGTACAGCGCCATGGCGTCGGCGACCGAGGCCACGCCCAGCCACGCGGTCTCGACCTGGGTGGGCTTGGGGAACAGCTTGAGCGCCGCCGCGGTGACGATGCCGAGCGTGCCCTCGGCGCCGATGAACAACTGCTTGAGGTCGTAGCCGCGGTTGTCCTTGCGCAGGGTGCGCAACCCGTCCCAGATGCGCCCGTCGGGCAGCACCACCTCGAGTCCCAGCACCAGGTCGCGCGTCATGCCGTAGCGCAGCACGTTGAAGCCGCCGGCGTTGGTCGCGACGTTGCCGCCGATCCGCGCCGAGCCTTGCGCGCCGAAGGTGATCGGCAGCAGGCAGTCTTGCGCGTCGGCCGCCTGCTTGGCGGTCTCCAGCACGCAGCCGGCCTCGACCACGATGGCGTAGCCCACCGGGTCGACCGCGCGCACCGCGGCCATGCGGTCGAGCGCCACCACCACCTCCGGCTCCGTGTCGCCCGAGACGCCGGCGCCGACCAGCCCGGTCAGCCCGCCCTGCGGCACCACGCCCAGCCCCAGTTCGCCGCAGCGGACCATGACCGAGGCGAGTTCCGTGGCCGAGCGCGGCCGCGCCACCGCGAACGGCAGCCCGACATAGGCGCCGGTGCGGTCGCGGGCGTACGAGGCGGTGCGCTGCGAGTCGGTGACGAACAGGTCGGGGTCGAACCCCGCGCACAGCGCCGTGGTGTCGGTCATGCGGTGCCTCGCGTCAGTCCAGTTCGTCCTCGGAATCGCCCGAGCGGAAGGCGTTGAGCCGCTGCTTCATGCGATCGAGCCGCGCCATGTGCCCGCCCTCGCGGCGCAACGCCACCGCGGTCGAGAGGATGTCGATCAGCGCCAGCGCCGCGATGCGCGAGGTGGTCGGCGTGTAGACGTTGGTGTTGTCGAGCGTCTCGACCAGCAGCGTCACGTCGCAGGCGGCGCTGACCGGGCCGTGCGCGCCCACGATGGCGAGCAGCTTGCAGCCGCTCTCGCGCGCGACCTGTGCGGCTTCGACGAGCTGGCGGGTGCGCCCGGTGTTGGAGATCAGCACCACGACGTCGCCCGGCCGCGTCATCGAGGCGGTCATGACCTGCTGGTGCGAGTCCGACTGGGCGCGGCAAGGCACGCCGAACAGCGGGAATTTCTGCTGCGCGTCCTGGGCCACGATGCCGGACGCGCCGAAGCCGAAGAACTCGATCGACGTGGCCGTCGCCAGCAGGTCGACCGCCTGCGCCAACGCCGCGCGGTCGAGGTGCCGGCGCGCCCAGTCCAGGCTGGTCAGCGTATACTCGAAGATCTTGTCGGACACGCTGGCCAGCGTGTCGCTGGCCGAGATCACCGAATGGGTGGCCGGGCGCCCCAGCGCCAGGCTCTGCGCCAGGCGCAGCTTGAACTCCTGGTAGCCGGAGCAGCCGACCGCCACACAGAAGCGGATCACCGTGGGCTGGCTGACGCCGGCCAGGCTCGCCGCCTCGGCGACGCTGGACTCCAGGACGCGGAACGGGTCGGCCAGCACGAGGTTCGCCACCTTGGCGTCGGAGCGGCGCAGGCCCGGCAAGGCGGTGCGGACCATCTCCAGCGCGTTGCGCGCGCGGCGGAGTGCGGCGTCCCGGGGCCCGAAATCCTGGGGCAAGGCTCACGCCGCCCGGGTGAGGTCGGTGGCGATGCGCGAGATCGCGTCGAACGCCGGCCCCGAGGTCGGGATGGCGATGTCGAACACCTCGGCGATCACCTGGGTCCAGCCATGGATGAAGTACACCCAGCCATCCTCGACTTGCAGGCCGCGCGCGTCCCCTTGGCGGCGCGCTTGGTCGAGGAACACCAACTCGCCGCGGTAGTTCAGGTCCCAGGCGATGCCGCCATGGGGGAACCGGGCCGCGTCGGTGAGCGGCGAGCCGGGCGCGTCCTTGCCCAATCCGGTGGCGTTGACCACGAGCGAGCCGGGCGGCAGGCGCGCCAGCACCGCATCGTTGGCCAGTTGCGTGTCGGCCAAGACGTACTCCACCGGCACGCCCGGGGGAATGAGCGCGTGGATGCGGCGGATTTCGTCGAGCCGCGCGCGGTCGCGGTCGGAGACGACGATGCGAGCCGGCCGGTCGGGGCGGCGCGCCAGGTGCCAGGCGAGCGCGATGGTCGAGCCGCCGGCGCCGATGCAGAACGCGTGGGCGCCGGTGCGCGCGAAGTGCCGCGGCGGCAGGATGGCGTCGACCGCGAGGCCCGAGGAGATCGGGTCCTTGGCGTGGCAGATGAGCCGGCCGTCCCGCTTGGACAGGCAACTGGTCTCGCCCATCGACGCGGCATAGGGGTCGATCACGTCGAACAGGTCGCGGCAGGCGTGGAACAGGTCGATCTTGTGCGTCGTGACCAGGGCGCCCAGCGACAATGGGTCGGCCTTCAGCGACGCGACCGCCGCGCGGTAGGCGGCCGGTTCGGCGTGCGGCGGGAAGTCCAGGCCCCCGATCGCCGCGTCGTGCAGGCCGAGATGGCGGGCCCAGGCCGGGAACACCCGCATGATCGAGCTCTGGCCGGTGGTGACGCCGATGAAGTGCAGCGTCGGCCGCCGGGCGGGGATCACGTGGCGGTCGCCATCACGCGCGCGATCTCGTCCGGCGTGCGCGGGCGCCAGTGCCGGTTGTCCACGCAGCGCCAGCCGCCCTGCCCGTCGTCCATGACGCGCTGCCGCATCCCGCCGGCGCGGGCGATGATGTCGTAGTCCTGGCCGGCATCGGCCGGGTAGGAGAAGGTCATCACCAGCTCGTCGGCCCCCAGGTTGATGGAGCGGTGGATCCAGTACGGCGGCACGTAGCAGGCCACCCTGGGGGCGATCTCGACGGTGCGGATGTCGCCCTCGGGCGACTCCAGCAGCATCAGGCCGCGCCCGGCCTCGCCGTAGTAGATTTCCGGCCGGTTGGCGACGGCGTGGATGTGGCCGCGGGTGACGAAGAACTCGCCGCCGACCCGGCCGGGCGTCATGCGGGTGACGCCGAAGATCATGTCGCCCGGCGCGGTGGACGGCCGCAGCTCCTCGACCGCGTAGGCCAGCCGGTCGCCCCCGGCCAGCAGGGCGCGATAGGCGGCCTCGTCGCCGTAGATGCCGGCGAGGTCGGACAGGCGCTTCTCGTAGCGGCCGCTGCCGCCTTCCAGGGCGCCGCTGGCCACGTCCACCACGCAGCGCGTCGGTTGCATCGTCCTCGGCGTCATCCTCCCGCCGTTTTTGTAGTTTGGCTACACGTGCTAGGCAGGGTCCGGGTGGATTTGGCCGGTTTCCTGGCGAACGGCGGTCAAAAGCGGCAAGATGACGGTTGACCGCAACGGCATCCGTATTAAAGATACCAGCAGGTCAGAACCGGCATGTCAGAACCGGCACATCGAACAAGCCTCGGGAGCGCTCCATGGTCCGTCATACCCTCGCCGCCTGCCTGCTCGCCTCGGTGTCCGTGTCGGTGCCGATGCCGGGCGCCGGCACCGCCCGGGCCGCCGGGTGCAAGGTCGGCATCGCCATGTACACGCTGAACGCGCCCTACTTCGCCGCCCAGCAGCAGGCGGCGCAGGACCAGGCCAGGAAGGCCGGCTGCGCGGTCTCGACCGCCGACGGCCAGAACGACATGGGCAAGCAGATCGGCGACGTCGAGGACATGGTGGCCAAGGGCGTCAACCTGCTGATCCTCAACCCGCGCGACCCCGAAGGGCTGGTGCCGGCGGTCAACGCCGCCGCCAAGGCCGGGGTCAAGGTGGTGGTGATCGACAGCGGGCTCGACCCCAAGGCGCAGTACGTGACGCTGGTGCAGTCGTCCAACGACCGCAACGGCTTCCTGGTGGGCGAGTGGATCGCCAAGACGATGGCCGGCAAGGCGATGAAGATCGCGCTGCTGTCGGGCGACAAGGGCAACGTGGTCGGCCAGGAGCGCCGGTTGGGCGTGCTGCGCGGCATCGCCGAGGGCCAGCTGGTGCAGTCCGGCCACGCCGGCTTCGAGGTGGTGGCGCAGGGCTGGGGCGGCTGGAACAACGACGGCGGGCTGAAGGCGATGGAGGACATCCTGACCGCGCACCCGGACATCAACGTGGTGCTGGGCGAGAACGACTCCATGGTGCTGGGCGCGCGCAAGGCGCTGGAGGCGGCCGGCAAGGCGGGCGACGTGCTGCTGGTCGCCGCCGCCGACGGCCAGAAGGAGGCGCTGCAGATGATCAAGGACGGCAAATACGGCGCCACCGGCCTCAACGACCCCGACCTGGTCGGCCGCACCGCGGTCGACGCCGGGCTCAAGGCGCTGGCCGGCACCCTGCCGGCCGACTTCCCCAGGCTCGACTACACCACGCCCGCGGTGATCACCAAGGACAACGTCGCCAAATACCTCAAGCCCAACGCGGTGTTCTGACCCGCCGTGCAACCGCTGGTCGAACTGCAGGCGGTCGCGCGTTCGTTCGGCGGCGTGCG
>CAXTVL010000208.1:0-5321 GCA_964247515.1 uncultured Acetobacteraceae bacterium
CCGCAACCGGCGCCGCAACCCGCTCCGCAACGGGCCGTGGTGCAGACCAAGGCGGGGCGGCCGTTCCAGATCGTCTGGCTGATCCCGCTGGTCGCCGCCGTCATCGCCGCCTACCTGGTCTACCAGAACCTGTCCAACAGCGGGCCGGAGATCACCATCACCTTCGCCTCCGCCGACGGCATCGTCGCCGGACAGACCAAGGTGCGGCACAAGGCGGTCGACCTCGGCACGGTGCGCGACGTGCGGCTGTCGCGCGACATGGGCAGCGTGGTCGTCCGGGCCAGCATGAACCAGGCGGCCGCGCACACGCTGACCGGTGACGCCCGGTTCTGGGTGGTGCGGCCGCGGCTCACCGCCGGCAGCATCTCCGGCCTCGATACCGTGCTGTCCGGCTCGTATATCGAGCTCGACCCCGGGATCGGCCACGGACCGCGCAAGACCAGCTTCGTGGGCCTCGACAACCCGGCCACGGTGCGCACCGGCGACGCCGGCGTGCCGGTCAAGCTCACCGCCGACCGGATCGGCTCGATCCAGCCCGGCACGCCGCTGTTCTACCGCGACATCCCGGCCGGCGAGGTCGCGAGCTTCCGGCTCGGCGCCGAGGGCAAGGGTGTCACCATCGACGCGTTCGTACGCGCGCCATACGACCGCTTCGTCCACCAGGGCACGCATTTCTGGAACGCCTCCGGCATCTCCGTCGACCTCGGCGCGCAGGGGCTGCAGGTCCGCCTCGCCAGCCTGCAGGCGGTGCTGTCCGGCGGCATCGCGTTCGACACCTCGGCCGACGCGCAGAAGACGCCGCTCGCCAAAGCCGACGCGTCGTACAAACTGTTCCGCAACGAGACCGACGCGCAGGCCGCCGGCTACAGCCAGCAGATCAAGTTCGTGACCTATTTCGACGGATCGGTGCGCGGCCTGGGCGTCAACGCGCCGGTCGAGCTGTACGGCATCCAGGTCGGCACCGTGACCGGCATCAAGCTCGAACTCGACCCGAGCGGCAAGAGCTCGCGCGTCGCGGTCCACATGGACGTGCAGCCGGAGCGCATCATGAGCAGTCCCGAGGTCAGCTCGCAGAACACCCTGGCGGTGGCGCAGGCGATGGTGGCGCGCGGGCTGCGGGCGCAGTTGCAGAACGCCAACCTGCTGACCGGGCAGAGCGTGGTGGCGTTCAACTTCCTGGCCGGTGTCGCGCCCGCCGAGGCGCGCCAGATCGGCGACGAGATCGAGGTGCCCAGCACGCCGGGCGGGCTCGACAGCATCACCACCAGCCTCGGCCAAGTGGCCCAGAAGCTGAGCGCGCTGCCGCTCGACCAGATCGCCGGCAACCTGAACGACGCGTTGCGCAACGTGAGCCGCACCGCGGCCACCGCGCAGGAGCTGGTGCGCAAGCTCAACACCGACAGCGCGCCGCTGCTCGACCGGCTGCCGGGGATCGCCCAGGGATTGCAGGCCGCGGTCGAGCGCGCCGGGCGGCTGGTGGGCTCGGCCGACACCGGCTACGGCGCCAATTCCGGCTTCCGCCGCGACCTGCAGCGGCTGCTGTCGGAGGCCAGCGACACCGCGCGCTCGGTGCGGCTGCTGGCCGACTACCTCGACCAGCACCCCGAGGCGCTGATCCGGGGCCGCTCCGGGCGATGACGCGCGACGGGCAGGGAGCGAGAACGCCGATGCGGGCCGTGGCCGTCCTGACGCTGCTGGCGGGGCTCGCCGGCTGCGCCTCGCCCAACCCAAATTTGTACACCCTGGCCGCGGTGCCCGGCGCGGCGCGGCAGGCGCGTGTCGGCAGTGTCGAGCTGCGCCGGGTCGGGCTCGCGGGCTATCTCGACCGCTCGGAGATCGTGCACTCGGACTCGCAGTACCGCATCCGGGTCAGCGACATCGACCGCTGGGGCGAGCCGATGGGCAGTATGCTGGAGCGGGTGTTCACCGAGGATTTGGTGCAGCGCCTGCCCGGCACCTCGGTGTTCACCGAAGCCGGCGCCATCTCGACCCGCCCCGACCTGGTGCTCGAGATCGACGTGCAGCGGCTCGACGCCGACGCCACCGGCAACGTGGTGCTGCTGGCGCAGGTGGCGATCCAGCACGACGACGCGACCCAGGCCACGGCCGCCAACGAGGTCCGCCTCACCATCCGCCCGGCCGGCCCCCGGACCACCGACCTGGTGGCGGCGATGAGCACGGTGATCGGCCAGTTCGCCGACGACGTCGCGCGCAAGCTGGCGCGCAGCGGCGGGCCGCCGCACGCCACCGAAACCACCCCGCCCGCCAAGGAGAAGCGCGTCCATGCCAAACGCCACCGTCTACCGAAAGGCGCTTGACGAACTGGGCGCGGTGTTCGACCGCGTCGACGACGGCGCGGTCGACGCCGCCGTGGCGCAAATCGCCGCGGCGCGCAGCGTGGTCGTGTTCGGTGGCGGCCGCGAGGGGCTGCAGATTCGCGGCTTCGCCATGCGGCTGTTCCACATGGGCCGCACGGTCGCCGTGGTCGGCGACATGACCTGCCCGCCGGTCGGGCCGGGCGACCTGTTCCTCGTCACCGTGGGGCCGGGCGAGATTTCGACCGCCCTGGCGCTGATGGGGGTCGCGCGCGCCGCCGGCGCCGACATCCTGCTGCTGACCGCGCAGCCGGACGGCCGTTGCGCGGCGCTGGCCCACTCCGTGCTGGTTGTCCCGGCGCAGACCATGGCCGACGACCAGGGTGCCGCCGCCACCTCGACGCTGCCGATGGGCTCGCTCTACGAGGGCGCGCTGTTCGTGCTGTTCGAGGTGATGGTGCTCAAGCTGCGCGGAAGGCTGGCCGTATCGCCGGACGCCATGCGGGCGAACCACACCAACTTGGAGTGAACGCTGGCCGGGTGACGGCTATGCCCGCTTCTCGCGCAGCCCGAGCTGGCCGCCGATCAGGCGATCGACGACGCGGGTAACGGGCCTGATCCATGCCACGCTGCACGGCGCCATGGACTTGGAACTCGGTGGCCGGGCGAAAGCGGCGAAAGGCATCGCCAGCGTCGAGACGACGGTGGCGATGCTGCTCGACCTGCTGGCGGCCCACCCGGTCACTGACGCGTCGCGAAGCCCGCGGCCCGTCAGCGCCCGGTGAGCACCCGCTCGACCAGTTGCCGCACCGTCGGGATGAAGCCGTTGCCGTAGAACGGGTCGCTCGCGAAGCGGAACGCGTTGTGGCCGGCGAACATCAGGTTGCGCTCCAGCGAGGTCTCGTCGTCGGTCGCGTGGCCGATGTCCTGCAAGGTCTTCTGGATGCAGAAGCTGCGCGGGTCGGCCTTCTTGCCGTTGCTGTTGTCCGGTTCGTGCTGCGCCCAGTTGGAGAACCGGCAGGTGCTGAGGCAGCCCATGCACGCCACCTGGTCGGCCACGATCTCGGCCGCCTTCTCCGGGGTCACGAACACCAGCGTCGCGTCCGGCGTGCGCAGCGCCTCGGTCAGGCCCTGCGCCTCCCAGGAGCGCACCCGCTGCAGGTCGCCATGCGTGAGATAGACCAGGCGCTTGCGCGGTCCGACGCCGAACTCGGCCACATGCTCGCCGACCGGCTCGGTGGTGTAGGCGACCTGGTGCTCGGCGCGCGCCCGCAGCTCCTGGATGAAGCCGTTGTTGACCGCCGAGGAGTAGAAGCCGGTCGGGCTGAAGCGGTTGAGGAACACGTCGCCCGGCTTCAACGTCAGCAGACGGCGCTTCCACGCCTCGCCGATCGGGCTCTCCTGGGTCAGCAACGGACGGGTGCCGAACTGGAAGGCGATCGGGCCGAGGTCGGGGTTGCCGATCCAGTCCTGCCACTCCTCCAGCCACCACACGCCGCCCGCCATGATGATCGGGGTCTCGCCCAACCCCAGCCCGCGCATCAGCTTGCGCAACGCCAGCACGCGCGGCAGCGGGTCCTCGGGCTTGGTCGGGTCCTCGCCGTTGGACAGCCCGTTATGGCCGCCGGCCAGCCACGGGTCCTCGTAGACCACGCCGCCCAGCAGGCTCGCGGCCTTGCTGTAGGCGCGTCGCCACAGCGCGTTGAAGGCGCGCGAGGAGGAGACGATCGGGTAGTAGTAGACGTTGAAGCGCGCCGCGATCTCGGACAGCCGGTACGGCATCCCGGCGCCGCAGGTGAGGCCGTGGATCAACCCCTTGGCGCCCTCGAGCACGCCGGTCGCGACGCGTTCGGCGGCCCCCATCTCCCACAGGATGTTGGCGTGGATGCGGCCGCGCCCGCCGGCGATGTCGTGCGCCTGCCGCGCCTGGGTGATGCCTCCCTGGATCGCGTAGGCCACCAGTTCCTCGTGCCGGTCGCGGCGGGTGCGGCCGCGATACGTCTGCGGGATGACCTGGCCGCCGGCGTCGAAGCTGTCAGCGTTGACCGCGCTGAACGTGCCGGCGCCGCCGGCGCCGGCCCAATGGCCGGAGGTGGCGCCGTTCGAGACCGAGACGCCCTTGCCGCCCTCGACCAGTGGCAGCACATCGACGCCGCCCATCCGGATCGTGTCAATCGACTTCATCGAATACCTCCCGCGGGCCGGCGCGGGAAAATCCGTCCCGCGAGCCTGACAGTCCTCGAAATCGGCCGCGCCCCCGGCAAAGGCAAGGTCTTGCCGGAGGACGCCGGACGATTTAGCGCCGCCGCTTCAGTCCGCCGCTTCCTCGCGCTCGCGGCGGCCGCCCTTGGAGCCGACCTGGTCGCTGATGTCGGCCCCCGTCGCCTGGTCGACCACGCGCATCGACAGCTTGACCTTGCCGCGGTCGTCGAAGCCCATCACCTTGACCTTCACGGAATCGCCCATGGTGACGACGTCGGTGGTCTTCTGCACCCGGCTGCTGGCGAGCTCGCTGATGTGCACCAGCCCGTCGCGCGAGCCGAGGAAGTTCACGAACGCGCCGAACTCGGCGGTCTTGACCACCTTACCCGTGTAGATCACGCCGATCTCCGGTTCCGCCACGATGCCGCGGATGCGGTCCATCGCGGCCTGCGACTTCTCCGGGTCGCTCGACGAGATCTTGATCGTGCCGTCGTCCTCGATGTCGATCTTGGCGCCGGTCTGCTCGACGATCTCGCGGATCACCTTGCCGCCGGTGCCGATCACGTCCCGGATCTTCTCCTTCGGGATGCTCATCATGGTGATCTTGGGCGCGGTCGCCGCGACGTCGGAGCGTGCCCCGGTGATGGCGCGCGCCATCTCGCCCAATATGTGCAGCCTGCCCTCGCGCGCCTGGTCCAGCGCCACCTTCATGATGTCGGCGGTGATCGAGGTGATCTTGATGTCCATCTGCAGGCTGGTCACACCCGCCTCGGTGCCGGCCACCTTGAAGTCCATGTCGCCGAG
>CAXTVL010000209.1:0-5281 GCA_964247515.1 uncultured Acetobacteraceae bacterium
TTCGACCTCCCGCCACAAACCGCGCGGCGCTACCGGGCGCTGCGGACCCCGGCACGGGTGCAGCCGTGGCGGCTGGACTGGCGGGCGGAGACGATGCGCCAGGGTGCCGCGCTGCGGCTCGACCTGCCGGCCACGGCCCGCGTCACGTGGTCGGCCGGGGGCGCCGAACAGGGCGTCGCCACGGTCGATTTCGGCATCGGCCTGCACGTGGCGGAGCTCGCCACCGCCGCACTGCCCGCCGGCAGCCGCGTCGCGTTGCGCATCGAGGGATTGGAGGCGGGTGCCGTGGAAGCCGAGGTGACAGTCGCATGACCATGACCAGCAAGTACACCCGCGCCGAGAAGCTGCTCGGCGGCCTCGACATCGCCCACACGCGCGGCATCGAGATCGGCGCGCTGACCACGCCGCTGCTGCGGCCGCCGGAGGCCGACATCCGTTACGTCGACCACGCCGACCAGGCGAGCCTGCGCGAGAAGTACCGCGACGACCCCAACGTCGACATCGACAAGATCGTCCCCATCGACGCGGTCTGGGGCGACAACACGCTCGGCGAGTGCTTCCCCGGCGAGCTGTTCGACTACGTGCTGGCCAGCCACCTGATCGAGCACGTGCCCGACGTGATCGGCTGGCTGGCGGAGGTGAGCGCGGTGCTGCGCCCGGGCGGGCGGCTGATCCTGGCGATCCCCGACCGCCGCTACACGTTCGATCTGTTGCGCCGCGAGACCAGCCTCGCCGAACTGGTGGACGCGCATCTGCGTGGTGCCCGCCGCCCCACGCCGCTGCAGGTGTTCGACTTCAACCTGAACGCGGTCGACCTCGACGCGCCGACCGCCTGGAACGCGATGCCCCGGCCCGAGGCGCTGCGGCACTACTCGACGATGGCGGGCGCCATGCACCTGGCCCAGCAGAGCCGGGCCGGCCACTATTTCGACAGCCATTGTTCGGTGTTCACCGCCCGCTCGCTGCTGGGCCTGATCGACGGGATGCTGGGGCTGGGGCTGTTCGCGTTCGACATCGAGCGGTTTCACACGGTTGAATTTGGCGGCAACGAGATGAGCCTCGTGCTGGTCAAGCGCGCCGATGCCGCGGACACCGCTGCCGCCCGCCAAGTGGTCGCCGGTTTCCTCGAACGCGGCGTGGACAGCGAAGGCCTGTCGCTGGAGCCGCCGACGCCGGACCTCGCGCAGACGCAACCCGATCCGCAAGTCGTGGCGCTGCGGCAGGCCCTGCTCGCCATGCAGTCCAGCACCTGCTGGCGGATGACGGCCCCGTTGCGGTGGCTTGGCAACCGCCTCGGGCAGCGCGCCAGCGGGCCGATGCCGGACGCGTCTCGTCTCTCCAGCCACGCCTGAAGGGACCGAGACGACAAAGGCCGCCGAGCTTCCCGGCGCGCGCTTCGTCGTCGTGCCGTCTTGGCAGGACTGCGCAATCGAGCTTTGCACAGCGGCCACGGCGATGCAGACTGTTCCACCACGCAGTAAGGAACAAGGCCCGGCGAAGCGGACCCACAGTCGCGAATCAAAAGCAAACCAAGATGTCGAGCGTTGTCTTGGGTTTAGGTGCGCAGTTTTGGCCAAACACGAACTGTTCCCATGTCGAGGTAAGTGTCTGAATGGCAGGTATTTTTCAATGGATTTCACGCGGTCTTCGCGAACCAAGTGAAATTCCACAGGCTGACGCCGAACCAAACTTGCCGCCAATCTCCCCCCCCCCCCCCGCTCGTGTATCACGGGATCGAGCGTTTCTCTTTCTTCCAAGGCACACTGCATATCGCCGGCTGGGTTCATGCACCCGATGCGGAAATCGCGCACTTGGAACTTGTGCTCCCTGATGGGAGCGCGTTTCCAATCAGCGTCGTCGTCAGTTCAGATCGCGACTCGTCCGGACTCCTGGGCGTGGAGGCGCAGGCCGCACACTTCCGCGAAACCGTCCAGCTCCCGATCACAATGGGAGAAGTGGTGAATGCTACGCTGAAGCTCAATTTCAAAAGCAATGCATCGGTCAGCATCGCCAACCTCGGCTCTGTCACCAACGACCCGGCTCACGCTCTGGTGGCGCGTTTTCAAGCGATGATCCGCGACCGGCCGGCGGGCCACCTGTTGGAAGTCGGCTCGCGCGCGCGCTCCGGGGTGACGCGGAGCGACCTGGCGCCGCCGGGCTGGGATTATAGCGGGCTCGACATCCTGGCCGGCCCGAACGTCGATACCGTAGGCGACGCACACCGGTTGTCGTCGCTGTATCCGGCGCGACACTTCGACGCGGTCATGTCGTTCTCGGTGCTTGAACACCTGCTGATGCCGTGGAAGTTCGTCGTCGAGCTCAACCGTGTCCTGAAACCCGGTGCGCTTGGCGTCTTCACGACGCACCAGTGCTGGCCGTTGCATGACCAACCTTGGGATTTCTGGCGTTTTTCTGACAAAGCCTGGGCAGGCCTCCTGAACGCCGCGACCGGTTTCGAGATCATCGACGCGCAGATGGGCGAACACTGCTACATCGTTGCGGCCAAGTGTCACCCCGCCGTCGCGTTCGATGGCGGTAGCGCGGGCGGTCTCGCGTCGTTCGTGCTGTTTCGGAAGACGGGCGAGACAGCACTCGACTGGCCGGTCGATCTGAACGCGATCACCGAGACGTTCTATCCTTCCGGCACCATCGACATCCACAATGCCGCACCGTAGCGGTCTCAAGTCATCTGGAACCGCCATTGCACGGTGCGCAGCCGGCATCTGCTTCGTAGGGCGGGTGCAGGTCGCCACTTCCGGCCGCGCCGCCACGCTGGCGGCGGGGGTCGGCCGGGCGGCGCCGCGCATCAGCTCCTCCGATTGCGGTATCGCGTCCGTTGCTGACACCACGCTGTCAGCCGGGCAGGCCTATACCGCTCGAGTAACCATGGCGGGTCGACACGGCAGATGAGCGGCACGATCCTGCTGGCGGGCTCGGCGGTAGCGTACAGCCTCGCGGGCTACTTCACCCGTCTCATCCCGCTCGACGTCATGACGCTACTGTTCTGGCGCGGCATCTTCGCCGGCGCCGCGATCGCCACGATCATCCTGGCCCAGCACGGTCGTGCCGCGTGGAGGGTGAGCAGGGCAGTCGGTTGGCACGGGCTCGCAGTGGCTGGGCTATCGGTGGTGGCGTCGTATTTCTACCTGGCGGCGTTCCGCAATACGACCGTGGCCGACGTCGCGGTGATCTACGCCACGTTGCCGTTTTGGGCGGCCGGGCTTGGATGGCTTCTGCTGCGTGAGCGCGAAGGCTGGCGCGTGATGGCCGCGAGCCTTGCCGCCGTGGTCGGGGTAGCACTGACGACCGCCGGCCCTGACGCTCGTGGGCGGCGGCGTCGTCATGGCGGCCGTGCTGTGGAACCTGCGCGGTGCCGCATTGCGCTGAACCCGCTACGCCAACGCCGCCGGCGGGTGTCGCAGGGTCCGCGCCAGCGCTGCGATCAGCTCGCGGCCCTCGTACGGCTTGATCAGCACCGGGCGGTCGCTGTAGCGCGGCGGCAGCACCTCGCGACCGAAGCCGGTCAGGAACACCATCGGCAGGCCGCGCTCGGCGATCGCGTCGGCGACCGCGAGCGACGTCTCGCCCGCGACATGGAAGTCGAGCAGCGCCACGTCGGGCGGCGGCTCCGACGCCAGGATCGCCAGCGCCTGCGCCACCGTGCCGGTTGGCCCCACCACGGCATAGCCGGCCTCGACCAGCAAATCGTCGAGGAACATCGCGATCAGCAGCTCGTCCTCGAGCACCAACACGCGGTTGCCCACCCGTGCGGGCGGGACCGCGTTCATGGCGGTGCCAGGTGCGGGGCCGGCAGCGTCAACAGTTTCGGGTCGAACGGCATGACCAGTCGTGCCACCAGCCCCGCGGGTGCGAAATCCAATGTCGCGGTACCCTTCAGCTCGTAGCGGAACTGGCGCTCGATCAGGTCGGTGCCGAGGCCGTGCCGCTGCGGCGGCGACACCGGCGGGCCACCCCGCTCACGCCACTCGATGCACAGCTCGCGCGGGTCCTGGGCGGCATCGCCGTCCGGCTCGGGGCCGCCCAGCACAGACAATGTTACCCGGATCTTGCCCTCCGGCGTGGACAGTCCGCCGTACTTCACGGCGTTGGTCGCCAACTCGTGCAGCACCATGCCGAGCGACAGCGCGGCGTTGGGCTTGGCCAGCACCCGCGCCCCGCGCACCTTGATCCGCTGCGGCCCGCCCTCGAACGGCTGCAGGACCTTCATCAGCAGCTCGCCAAGCGCCACCTCGCTCCAGCGCTCCCGCGACAGCAGCTCGTACGAGCGCCCCATCGCGTACAGCCGCCCGAGGAAGCTCGCGGAGAAATCCTCCAGCGAAGCCGTCCGCTTCATCGTCTGCGCCGAGACGCCGGCCACCACCTGCAGCATGTTGCGCACGCGATGGTTCAGCTCGACCACCAGCACCCGCTGCTGCTCCTCGGCGGCGACCAGCGAGGTCACGTCGACGAACGTGACCAGCACGCCGTCGACCGAGCCGTCGCCGGTCCGGTACGGCAGCAGCCGCATCAGGTAGTGCGGCGGCGCGCCGTCGCGGGTGACGCTGTGCTCGCGCGGCTCATTCCGGTCCAGCACGCAGGCGATCTCGCGCCGCAAATCGACGCCTTCGAGGTTGGTCGCGAAATCGGTGAGCGGCCGGCCCCGGTCGCCCGGCAGCAGGTTGAAGATCGCCGTGACCGCCGGGGTGAAGCTGCGGATGCGCAGATGCCGGTCGAGGAACACCGTCGCCAGTTGGCTGCTCTCGAACAGGTTGCGCAGGTCGGCGTTGGACTGGTCGTGCTCGTCGACCTCGACCATCAGCTCGGCGTTGACGGTGTGCAGCTCCTCGTTGATCGACTGGATCTCCTCCTTCGAGGTCTCCAGCTCCTCGTTGGTGGATTGCAGCTCCTCGTTGACCGAGACCAGCTCCTCGTTGGAGGATTTCAGCTCCTCCAGCGCGGTCTCGTACTCCTCGATCACCATCTGCAGCCGGTCGCGCGTCTCGTGCAGCTCGTGCTCCAGCCGCTCGACGGTGGCGGCACTGACCGCGCGCTCGGCATGGTCGGGGGCCGGCCGCGCCCGCGCCCCCGCGTAGGGGGCGGGGCACGGCGGCATGGCGCGGCACGTAGCCGAGCCGTATGGGGCACGGCCGCCCTGGTAGTGGCCGTCATGGGCCTTTTGCATCTTGCCGCGGCGGAAACGCTCGCCGAGCACGGCGCGCTCGTATTCGGCGATGGCGCCCTGGATTTGCAGCAGGAGCTGGTCGTTGGGGTCGTCCGAGAT
>CAXTVL010000210.1:0-5245 GCA_964247515.1 uncultured Acetobacteraceae bacterium
GGGCGCCGGGCAGCACGGCGGTGACGCCCTCCTCGGCGACCGCCGGTCCAGCCGGCGTGCCCGCTCCGGCAGGTCGCCGGCGCCATAGCCCTGCAAGCCGCCCAGGATGGCGCGCCAGTGCGGCCGCAACCCGCCCTGCCCGTCCACCATCTCGTCGCTGCCCGCGATCATCGCGGCCTCAGGCGAACCGGCGCAGGTCGAGCGTGCGCGGGTGCTCGCAACCCAGCGCGCCGGCTCCGCGCGGCGTGGGCATCGCGCCCTGGGTGTGGCCGATCGGTTCGAACAGCTTGCGCCGCCGCGCCTCGGCCTCCAGCGCGTTGACCGGCCGGGTCTCGTGGTTGCGTCCGCCGGGATGCGCCACGTGGTGGGTGCAGCCGCCCAGGCTGCGGCCGGTCCAGCCGTCGAACACGTCGAACACCAGCGGCGCCTGTGACTTGATCGTCGGGTGCAGCGCGCTGGGCGGCTGCCACGCCTTGAAGCGGACGCCGCCGACCTGCTCGCCGGCGCGCTCGGTCGGCCACAGCGGCACCGCGACGCCGTTGCAGGCCAGGGTGTAGCGCTCCGGCTGCCAGCCGGTCACGCGCGCCTGCACCCGCTCGGCCGAGCTGTCGACGTAGCGCGCCGTGCCGGCTTGCGTCGCCTCCTCGCCCAGCACGTGCCAGGGCTCGAGCGCGTGGCGCAGTTCGAGCTGGACGCCACCCACCGCGACCTCGCCCAGTTGCGGGAAGCGGAACGCGAAATGCGGGTCGAACCAGGCGGGGTCGAGGGCGAAGCCGCAGGCGGCGAGCTCCTCCAGCGCGTCGCGGAAATCCTGTTCGCAGTAATGCGGCAGCATGAAGTCGTCGTGCAGCCGGGTGCCCCAGCGGACCAGCCGACGTTCGTACGGCCGGGTCCAGAACGCCGCCAGCGCCGCGCGCAGCAGCAGCGCCTGGGCCGCCGCCATGCGCGGGTGCGGCGGCATCTCCAGTGCCCGGAACTCGACCAGGCCGCGCCGGCCGGCGGCGCTGGCGGGGTCGAACAGCTTGTCGATGCAGAACTCGGTGCGGTGGGTGTTGCCGGTCATGTCGGCCAGGATGTTGCGCAGCAGCCGGTCGGCGCGCCACGGCGGCACCGTGGCGAACGGCTCGATCCGCGACAACGCGATCTCCAGCTCGGCCACGGCGTCGTCGCGCGCCTCGTCGATGCGCGGGTGCTGGCTGGTGGGCCCGATGAACTGGCCGCTGAAGGCGAACGACAGGCTCGGGTGGTTGTGCCAGAAGCCGAGCAGGCTGCGCAGCAGGTCGGGGCGGCGCAGGAACGGGCTGTCCTCGGCGCGCGCGGCCCCCATGACGACGTGGTTGCCGCCGCCGGTGCCGACATGGCGGCCGTCGAGCGTGAACTTCTCGCAGGCGAGGCCCACCTGCCGGGCCTCCTCGTAGAGCTGCTCGGTGCGCGCCACCTGCTCGGCCCAATTCGCCGACGGCTGGATGTTGACCTCGATCACGCCGGGATCGGGTGTCACCGAGAACGTCCGCAGCCGCTCGTCGTGCGGCGGCTGGTAGCCCTCGACCACCACCGGCTGCCCCGCCTCGGCGGCGGTGGCCTCGATCGCCGCGACCAGCTCGACCCAGTCGCCGGCGTCGGTCAGCGGCGGCAGGAACACGTGCAGGATGCCGCCGCGCGCCTCGACCGCGAGCGCCGTGCGCACCAGCTCCGGCTCGCCCCGCCCCGCCAGCAGTTGCGGCCGCCCGACCGGGACCGGCGCGCCCATGCCCGGCAGCGCCGCCTGGCGGGCGAACGGCTCGACCGGCGCCATCGGGTCGGGGGCGAAAGCGGGCTCGCTGCCGGCCGACGCAGCGGCAGTACGCTGCCGACCGGCGAGGCAAGGCCCTGACCGAACACCCGGGTCATCCGCGCCCGCTCCAGCGGGTCGCCCAGCCGGTTGTCCTCGGCGACCACGTTGGCCGGCAGGCGGTGCTCCTTCCAGAGATAGTAGTGGACGTCCTCGTAGGCGGGCAGGACCGCGCCGGGATCGACCTGCAACCGATGCGCCAGCGCCCGCGCGAACGCCGCCGCGTCATCGGTGGTGGCGGCGCCGCGGCCGCGCTCCGGGTCGGCCAGCAGCGCGGCATCGCGCCACACCGGCTCGCCGTCGGCGCGCCAGGTGGCGTGCAGCGCCCAGCGCGGTAGCTGCTCGCCAGGGTATTGCTTGCCCATCGCGTGACTGAGCGCGGCGCCGGGCGCCCACAGCTTCGCCAGCCGGCGGACCAGCTTGCCGGCATAGCCGCGCTTGGTGGGGCCGAGTGCCTCGGTGTTCCATTCGGCGGCGTCGCCGTCGCTGGCCGAGACGAAGGTCGGCTCGCCGCCCATCGTGAGCCGCATGTCGCCGGCCGCCAGCGCGCGGTCGACCGCCTCGCCCGCGTCCAGGATGCGCCGCCATTGCCGCTCGGCGTACGGCCGGGTCACGCGCGGCGTCTCGCGCACCCGGCGCACCTGCATCGCCACGTCGAATGTCGTCTCGCACTCGCTGACCAGGCCGCTGATCGCCGCCGCGGATTGCGGCGCCGGGCTGGCGGCGAGCGGGATGTGGCCCTCGCCGGTCAGCAGGCCGGAGGTGGCGTCCAGCCCGATCCAGCCGGCGCCGGGGAGGTAGACCTCGGCCCAGGCGTGCAGGTCGGTGAAGTCGGCGCCGGGCCCGGCGGCGCCTTCGAGCGGCTTCACGTCGGCGACCAACTGGACCAGGTAGCCGGAGACGAAGCGCGCGGCGCAGCCCAAATGGCGCAGCGCCTGCACCAGCAGCCAGGCGGAGTCGCGGCAGCTCCCGCGCCCCTCGGCCAGCGTCCGCTCCGGCGTCCAGACGCCCGGCTCCAGGCGCACGATGTAGGCGACGCGGCCCTGCACCATGCGGTTCAGGCCGACCAGCCAGTCGATCGTCGGCTGCGGGTGGCGGGGCACCTCGGCCAGCAGCGCCGCCAACAGCCCGCCCGCCGGCTCGGCCTGGCGGAACGGCGCCAGCTCCTCGTCCAGCGTGGGGTCGTAGCCGAACGGGTAGGTCTCGGCCTGCGGCTCCAGGAAGAAGTCGAACGGGTTGATGGTCGCCATGTCGGCCACCAGGTCGACCGTGACCTCGAACCGCGTCACCCGCTCGGGGAACACCACGCGGGCCAGGAAATTGCCCTGCGGGTCCTGCAGCCAGTTCAGGAAGTGCGGCTCGGGGCCGAGCTTGAGCGAGTACGCCAGGATCGGCGTGCGCGCCTGCGGTGCCGGGCGCAGCCGGATGGTCTGCGGCCCCAGCGTCACCAGCCGGTCGTACGCGTACGACGTGCGGTGCGTGAGCGCCACGTGGATCGACATAGGTTATGCCGTGGCCGGGGCGGTGGCCGGGGCGAAGCGGCGCGGGTCGACCGCCGGCAGGATGCGCCCGGCCGGACCGGGGTCGCGCCCGGAGATCACGTCGGCGACCAGGCGGCCGGCGGCGGGCGAGGTCTGGATGCCGTAGCCGCCCTGCCCCACGCACCAGAAGAAGCCGGGGGCGTCGGCCGCCCAGCCGAACGCCAGGTTGCGGTCGGGCGTGAAGGTGCGCAGGCCGGCCCAGCTGTGCTCGGTGCGGCGGACCTCGATGTCGAGCGCCTGCTGCATCCGGTCGATGGCGATGGCGATGTCCAGTTCGTCCGGCTGGACGTCGTGCGGCTCCATGTCGGTCTCGTCGGCGGGCGAGACCATCAGCCGGGTGCGCGCCTCGGGCCGCGCGTACCAGGTGTGCGCCACGTCGTTGATCATCGGCCACTCCGGCACGTCCCACGGGCCCGGGTCGATGACGACGCCGGTGCGCCGCTTCGGCACCAAGCCCAGTGGCGCCACCCCGGCCTGTCGCGCCACCACATCGCCCCAGGCCCCGGCGGCGTCGACCACCATCGCGGCCGCGAAGCGTTCGCCCGTGGTGACGTCGACCTGCCACTCGCCCGCATTGCGGGCGATGCGGCCGGTCCGGCTGCGCAGCGCGATGCTGCCGCCCCGCTCGCGCAACTGGCGCAGGAAGCCCTGGTGCAGCGCCGCCACGTCCATGTCGAACGCGTCGTCCTCGACCGCCGCCGCCGCCGCGTAACCAGGGCGCAGGGCCGGCACCAACGCGCGCGCCGCCGCGGGCGACAGCTCGCGCAGCCGGCTGCCGGAGGCCAGCAGCCGGTCCAGTGCCTCGCGCTGGTCGGGCGGCGCCAGGAACAGCACCGGGCGCCGGCGCATGATCGGCGTCTCGGCGAACCCCGGCGGCGGCGCCTCGAAGAAGCCGCGCGACGCGCCGGTCAGCGCCCGCACCTCCGGCGGGCCGTAGTTCAGGATCCAGATGGCGGCGGAACGGCCGGTGCTGTGATAGCCGGCGGCGGATTCGGCCTCGACCAGCACGACCCGGTGATCGGCGGCCAGGTGTGCCGCGACCGTGGCCCCGGCGATGCCGGCGCCGCCCACGATGATGTCGAAGCGATGCTGTTCCATGCGGCGCAGCATCGACCGCCGCAGCGGCCGCCGCAAGCCAAGGCTTTATTGCACCGATCGCGGCGGGCAGGCGCAGCCGGCGGTGGGTCCGTCGTCGCCGCGCACGAGGTGGTGGTCGATCCATTCGGCCACCAGGCGGCGCGCCTCGTTGAGCGAGGCTTCGGGGTGGTGGATGCGGTACAGCGTGGTGCAGGCGCCGAAAGCCGCCATGTCGCCGGTGCCCAGCGCGCGCAGCTCGCCATAGGCCGTGACCACCGCCCGTTCGCACCGCCTCGTGATCCTGTCGAGCTCGCGGCCCATGGTCTGCTGCCCCAAACGCTGTCTGCCGATGTTACCGCGTGACACGCGCCGCTGTCACCCGAGCGGGAACCGCCGCCTGATCTCGTCCACCACCCGGCCGGCCTCGTCGAACGGCGGGCGCACCCAGGGCTTCAGGTCGCGGCCCAGCATCCGCACCTGACCGGCGCGGCTCATGCGCGCCAGGAAGTGCCGGTGGCGCGGGCCGGCCAGCTCGGGCAAGGCCACGTAGACGGCCGCCGAGGTGGCGCAGGCCTCGCTCACCATCGCGATCGAGTCAGCGGTGACGACGATGGCGTCGGCGGTGGCGAGGTGGCCGAGATAGGGGTTCTCGCCCGGCTCGCCCCAGCGATGCAGCTGGTGCATCACCTGGCCCAGCCCGGCCGCCAGCGCGGCCGCCGCCTCGGCGCCGGTGCGGCGGCTGGTGTTGGCCAGCACCGAGCCGCCGCTGCGCGCGACCAGGCCCGCGACCTTGAGG
>CAXTVL010000211.1:0-5202 GCA_964247515.1 uncultured Acetobacteraceae bacterium
GGGCCGCCATCGCCAGCGCGTCGGCCACGCCGGCCTGCTGATGCTGGGCATCGGCGAGGTCAGTGCGGCGGCGTTCCTGGCGCTGGCCGGGGTGATCGACGCGGCCGATGTGGCACAGGCCCGGAGCCTCGGCGCCGAGGGCGAGGTGCTCGGCTACTTCTACGACGCGCACGGCCGCCTGGTCGACACGACGCTGCACGGCCGCGTCACCGGCCTGCCGCTCGACCCCGTGGCCCACACCGAGCGAGGCCGCGAGGTCGTGGCGGTCGCCGGCGGCCGGGGCAAGGTCGGCGCCATCGCGGCCGTGCTGCGCAGCGGGTTGCTGACCGGCCTCATCACCGACGAGTTGACCGCGCGCCAGCTCGTCGTCGCTCATCCATGACGCGCGGATAAAAGGGGGACCTATGCACGAGAAAGCCCAAGACACCATCGCGGCCTTCCTGGCGGGCAGGCTCGGCCGACGCGAGCTGGTCGCGCGCATGTCGGCGCTGGGAATCGGCGCCGCCGCCGCGTCCACCCTGCTGAACGCCGGCGCCGGCCGCGCCCTGGCAGCCGACTTCGACATGATGGGCCAGAAGGGCAAGGCGATAAAGCTGCTGCTCAACAAGCACCCCTACGCCGACGCGATGATCGCCGACCTCAAGAACTTCCAGGCGCTGAGCGGCATCAGCGTGACCTATGACATCTTCCCGGAGGACGTGTACTTCGACAAGGTGACGGCGGCGCTGTCGTCACGCTCGACCGAGTACGACGCGTTCATGACCGGCGCCTACCAGACCTGGCAGTACGGCCCGGCCGGCTGGGCGGTCGATCTCAACGAGTACCTGAACGACCCTGCCAAGACCGCCCCCGGCTTCAACTGGCAGGACGTGCTGCCGGGCCTGCGCGCCTCGACCGCGTGGTCGGGCAAGCCGGGTGACGCGCTGGGCGGCGCCGGCGCCCACCAATGGGCGCTGCCGTGGGGGTTCGAGGCCAACAATCTCAGCTACAACAAGCGCATCTTCGACAAGGTGGGGGCGCAGCCGCCGAAGAACCTGCCGGAGATGATGGAGACCGCGGCCAAGATCACCAAGGACGCCGGCGGCGGCTACGGCATCGGCGTGCGCGGCAGCCGCAGCTGGGCCACCATCCATCCGGGCTTCCTGTCCGGCTACACCAACTACGGCGCGAAGGACTTCGTGGTCGAGGACGGCAAGCTGAAGGCGGCGATGAACAGCGCCGAGGCCAAGAAGTTCACCGCGATGTGGGTCAAGATGATCCAGGACAGCGGGCCGAAGAACTGGGCCACCTACACCTGGTACCAGGTGGGCCAGGACCTCGGCGCCGGCACCTCGGGCATGATCTTCGACGCCGACATATTGGGCTACTTCCAGGACGGCGACCCGAAGAACAAGGCGAAGGGCGAGCTGGCGTTCGAGGCGTTCGCCGCCAACCCGGACCGCAACGGCGAGCCCACCGCGAACGTCTGGATCTGGTCGCTGGCGATGTCCAGCTTCTCGAAGAAGAAGGATGCCGCCTGGAACTTCATGCAGTGGGCCTGCGGCACCGACCACCTGATGTTCGGCGCGCGCAAGATGGACATGGTGAACCCGATCCGCTCGAGCATCTGGGCGGATGCCGAGTTCAAGCAGAAGATCGGCCAGTATCCCGGCTACCTCGAGCAGTACACCAAGACGGCGCCCCACGCGCAGATCTACTTCACGCCGCAGCCGCTGTTCTTCAACGTCACGACCGACTGGGCGGCGGCGTTGCAGAAGATGGTGGCGGGCGAGGTGCCGGTCAGCGAAGGGCTCGACCAACTGGCCGCCAACGTCGACAAGCAGATGAAGTCCTCCGGCCTCGGCTGACGCGAACGGGGCGGCCAGGTCGGTCGCCCCACCTCTCCCGCTCTAGGTCCCTGCGATGTCCGACCTCGCCCAACCGCTCGTCCGCACCGGTCACGCCGGGCCGCGTTCGCAGCGCATCCTGCCGTACCTGCTCAGCCTGCCGGCGCTGCTGGTCTGCATCGGCATCCTGGTGCCGTTCGTCACCGCCGCCTATTACAGCCTGCTGCGCTACAACCTCGGCCTGCCGTACCTGCGCGGCTTCATCTGGTTCCAGAACTACGCCAGCTTCCTCACCGACCCGGACTTCTGGAACACCGTGCGCGTGTCGGCGATCTACACCGTATCCACGGTCGGCGTGGAGTTGCTGCTGGGCCTCGGGATCGCCATGCTGCTGCGCGAGCGCACGCGGTTCAACAATTTCTGCTCGGTGGCACTGCTGTTGCCGCTGATGTGCGCGCCGGTGCTGGCGGCGCTGATGTGGAAGCTGATGACCGACAGCAATTTCGGCGTGCTGAACTGGGCGCTGGTGCAACTGGGCGTCACCCACATGCGCTGGGCGTCGGACAGCCACACCGCGATGTTCACCGTGGTGCTGATCGACGTCTGGGTCTACACGCCGTTCATGATGGTGCTGCTGCTGGCCGGCTTGCGCAGCCTGCCGCCGCAGCCGTTCGAGGCGGCGCGGCTCGACGGCGTCGCCGCCCGCTTCGTGTTCTTCCGCATCACCCTGCCGATGCTCGCACCCTATTTGGTCACCGCGGCGCTGTTCCGCCTGCTCGACAGCATCCAGCAGTTCGACATCGTCTACGCCATGACCCAGGGCGGCCCGGGCGACAGCCTGATGCTGTCGCAGGTGCGGGCCTATGTCGAGTTCTTCACCTACCAGAACGTCGCCCATTCGGCGGCGCTGATGATGATCCTGTGGGCGATCACCTACGCGCTGTCGAACGTGTTCGTGCGCCAGATGCGCCGGCTCAAGGAAGGCCGCCATGCAGCGGCATGACCTGCTGGCGCGCGTGCTGCGCGGCATCGCCCTCGCCGTCGTGCTGGTGTTCTTCCTGTTCCCGATCGTCTGGATCGCGCAGATGTCGTTCCACAGCAACGACAGCATCCTGAGTGCCACACCGCGCCCGTTCGCGCCGCTCACGCTGTCCAACTACACGACGCTGTTCTCCGGCAAGCTCGTCACCGGCACCGGCACCCAGGACGTGAACTTCCTGGGCAACTTGGCCAATTCGGTGCTGTTGGCGAGCGCCTCGGTGGCGATCTCGCTGCTGCTCGGCGTGCCGGCGGCGTACGCCTTCGCGCGGTTCCGCTTCCGGCTGGGCGAGGACATCGCCTTCACCCTGCTGTCGTTCCGCTTCGCGCCGCCGCTGCTGGTGCTGCTGCCGCTGTCGCTGTACTTCCAGGACCTCGGCCTTTCGAACACCTATGTCGGGCTGATCTGGGTCTACCAGCTCATCACCCTGCCGCTGATCCTGTGGATCGTGCGCGGCTATTTCGAGGACGCCAGCCCCGACATCGAATACGCCTACCGCGTCGACGGCCACTCGTGGTGGCGCGGCTTCCGCAAGATCGCGATCCCGCTGGCCAAGCCCGGCATCGCGGCCGCCGCCCTGCTGAGCTTCATCTTCGCCTGGAACAACTTCGTGTTCGCGCTGATCCTGGCCTCGTCCGACAAGCAGCCGGTGACGGTGGGGGCACTCAACTTCATCACCTCGGCCGGTATCCCGTACGGCCAGGTCGCGGCGGCGGTGGTGCTGTCGATCCTGCCGACGCTGGCCCTGGCACTCTACGCGCAACGCTGGCTGGTCGAGGGATTGAGCCTGGGCGCGGTGAAAGGATGAGCGCGGGCCTCGCCCTTCGCCAACTGCACGTCGCGTTCGGCAAGCACGCGCTGCTGCGCGGCATCGACCTCGACGTGGCGTCGGGCGAGACGCTGGTGCTGTTCGGCCCGTCCGGCTGCGGCAAGACGGTGCTGCTGCGCGCCATCGCCGGGCTGGAGCCTGCCGCCTACTGCACAGTCTCGATCGACGGGCGCGACGTGTCCCGGCTCGGCCCGGAGGGACGCGGGATCGGCATGGCGTTCCAGAACTTCGCGCTCTACCCGCACATGACGGCGCGCGAGAACATCGCGAGTCCGTTGCAGGCGCGCGGCATCGAGGGCGCCGAGGCCGAGCGCAAGGTCGAGGCCGTCGCCGGGCTGCTGCGCATCACGCACGTGCTGGGACAGGCGCCGCGGGCGCTGTCGAACGGGCAGAAGCAACGCACCGCGCTCGCCCGCGCCCTGGTCGGCGAGCCGCGCGTGCTGCTGCTCGACGACCCGCTGCGCAACGTCGATGCCAAGCTGCGCTACGAGATGCGGCTCGAGCTGCCGCGCCTGCTGCGCCGGGCCGGCGCCGCGACGATCTACGTGAGCCAGGACTACCGCGAGGCGATGGCGCTGGGCGACCGCGTGGCGATCATCCAGGACGGCCGCATCGCGCAGGCCGCGGCGCCCGGGGAGGTCTACGACACGCCGGTCAGCGTCGCCGTGGCGCGGCTGTTCGGCGACCCGCCGATCAACTTGCTGGCGTGCCGGCCGACCAGGGCGGGCGGGCGTCCGGTCGCGCACGCCGCCGGATTCGCGGTGGGATTGCCGGACGGCGACGGGCTGCTCGGACGCGAGTGCCTGCTCGGCCTCCGCCCAGAGACGCTCTCGGTCTCGACCGACGCGCGACCCGGGGCTGCCGAGGCGGAAGTGGTCGCGGTGACGCCGCTGCACGAGCGCATGGTGCTGCTGCTGCGCGGCAGCGGCGGCGCGGAGATCGTGGCCAGCGTGGTGGCGGCGCCGCCGGCGCCCGGTGCGGCGGTCTGGGTCGCGGCCGACCCGGCGCACGCGCTGCTGTTCGACGCGGGCTCCGGCGCGTTGCTGCACCGGGGTGCCGCGATGCAGGAGGTCGCGGCGTGAGCCCCGAGGCGCAAAAGTGAGCCTCGCCATCGATCATGTCGACAAGAGCTATTCCGCGCGCGCGCCGCTCGCGGTGCGCGATCTCCCATTGACGGTGGCGGACGGCGAGCTGGTGGCGCGGCTCGGCTCCTCGGGCGGCGGCAAGACCTCGACGCTGCGCATGATCGCGGGCTTCGAGGCGGTGAGCCGGGGTGGCATCTCGCTGGCCGGGCGGCGGATCGAGACGCTGCCGCCGGCGCGCCGGCGCGTCGCCATGGCGTTCGAGGGCTACGCGCTGTACCCGCCGCTCACGATCGCCGAGAACATCGGCTTCGGCCTCGCGGCCGGCCGGGCGGAGACCGCGAAGCGGGTCCGCGCGGTGGCCGACATGCTGGAGATCGGCCCGATCCTGGACCGGCGGCCGCGCAGCCTGTCGGGCGGCCAGCC
>CAXTVL010000212.1:0-5191 GCA_964247515.1 uncultured Acetobacteraceae bacterium
GGGCACCAGCAGCAGCGCCGCCAGCGCCCGCGCCACTTCGCCCGGATCGCGCGCGGGGCCTGCGAGCCGGCCCGCGAAATGCAGCGCCAGCAGCACCAGCGGCGCCGCCGCCGTACAGTCGAGCGCCGCCGAGGACAGGAACGCCACCCGCAGCACGCGCATGGTGCGGGCGCGCAGCTCGTCGGCGGCGCGCGCCAGTGCTTCCGCCTCCGCTTCGGCGCGCCCGGCCAGCACGATGGTGGCGATGCCGCGCACCCGGTCGAGGAAGCGCACCTGCAAGCGTTGCAGCGCCATGAGCTGCCGGCGCGAGGCGGCCGCGGCGCCGATGCCGGACACCGCCATCGCGACCGGCACCAGCAGCCCGCATATCCCGAGCACCAGGCCCGCCCACCGATCGAGCCAGAGCGCAAGCAGCAGCACCAGCGCGGGTCCCGCCAGCGCCAGCGAGGCCGCCGGCAGCCAGCGGGCGAAGTAGCCGTCCAGCGCCTCGACCCGATCGACCACGATCGCCGCGAGCTCGGCCGAGTGCCGCGCGCGCAGCAGTGGCGGGCCGATCTCCAACAGCCGGCCCAACGCTTCGCTGCGCAGCCGGCGGCGCGCCGTGGCCCCGGCCTCGAACGCCTGCCGCTCGGCGAGCCAGGCGAACGCCGTCCGCAAGCCAGCGACGCCTGCGAACCCCGCCAGCAGCCACGGGCCGGGCCGGGCACCCAATAGGATGCGCGCCAGTCCGCTGCCCAGCAGCACCGCCTGCGCCATCGCGGCCAGCGTGCCGGCGACACCCAGCGCCAACACCGGCCATCCGGCGGCGCGGCCGAGGCGGCCCTGCGCCACCAGCCAGGAACGCGTAGGATTCGGTGCTCTCGTCATGGCCACAATCTAGCGTATGGCGCGGTCATTGACAGTCGGGCGGCGGTCGGAGAGACGGTGGCGGATGCAGCCATCCGCATCGCGCGCGTGATCCCGGGCCTGTTGGTGGCGGTCGGCGGCGCGCTCGGCAGCGTCGCGCGCTATTGGGCAAGCGTGCTCACGGCACGGATGCTGGGGGAGGCGTTCCCCTGGGCCACGATCGGCATCAACGTGGCGGGCAGCTTCGCCATCGGATTGTTCGCGACACTCACCGGCTCCGACGGCGCCCTGCCCGCCGGCGACGCGGCGCGGGTGTTCTTCATGGTCGGCGTGTGCGGCGGCTTCACCACGTTCTCCTCGTTCAGCCTGCAGACCCTGTTGCTGGCGCGCGGGGGCGCGTGGCTGGGGGCCGGCGCCAACGTGCTGCTGTCGGTGACATTGTGCCTGCTCGGCGTGGCGCTCGGGCATTGGTCGGGGCTGCGGGTCAATGCGGCGTTCGAGCGATGATGGCGCGCCGCGTCTAGGCTTCCGTCACCGGCTCGGCGACCGCCACCTGACCGCGCCGGGTCGGGATGTCGAGCACGTAGCGAGTGCCGCCGTCATGCGTCAGGCGCATGGTCGCTTGCAACTGCTTGGCGAATCCACGGATGAGGTGGGTGCCGATGCCGGCGCGTGCGCCAGCCGAGACGTCGAGCGGCCTGTCCACGATCCCCACGCCGTCGTCCTCGATGGTCAGCCGCAGCGTCTCCCGGGGAGTGCCCGCGTCCAGCACCAGCAAGCGTACCGAGATATGGCCGCGGCGCCCGCCCGGGAAGGCGTACTTGGCGGCGTTGCTGACGACTTCGGTCACGATCAGCGCCATGGGCACCGCCTGGTCGGACGAGATGCGCAGCTCCGGCGCCTCGATGTCGAGCAGGATGCGCCCGCCCGCCGCCGTCTCGCCCAGCGCCTGCAGCAACTGGCCGCACAGCTCGACCAGGAAGCTGCGCATGTTGATGGTGTGCAGCTCGCCGTAGGCATACAGGTGGCGGTGCAGCGTCGCCAGAGCGCGGATGCGGTCGCGCGCCGCCTGGAACTCGGCCCGCGCCTCCGGCAGCTTGATGCGGCTGGCCTGCAGGTTGAGCAGCGACGCCACGATCTGCAGGTTGTTCTTCACCCGATGGTGGATTTCCTGCATCAGCAGTTCCTGCTGGGTGCTGGCCTCGCGCAACTGCGCCTCGCGCTGGTTGAGGGCGCCCACCGCGCGAGCGAACGACTGCGACAGCGCCGCGATCTCGCGCGGCGCGTGCGCGACCGGATCAGGTTCGAAGCTGCCGCCCTGGCGCCAACGCGCCACCGCCGCCGATAGCTGGCGAACCGGACGCACCACGCTCACGCTGACACCCGCCACCATGGCCACCAGCCCCGCCGCCAGCAACAGGGCAAGCGCGCAGATACGCTGGATCAGGGCGCGGCGCGCCGCGACCAGCCTGGGCATCACCCGCGCACCGACCAGCAGCCGCAGGCCACCCGGCAACGCGGACACCCGGAACTGGCTCCCTGGCTCGGCCAAGCCGGCCAGGGTCGCGGGCGGCGGGGCGGTCGGGCCGAACGGCACGATCCGGTCCCGCGAGTCCAGCAGCGCCGTGACCTGCTGCGGAACCCGGGGAATGTTACGAGCCCGATGCGCAAGCCACTCCAGGGACACGCTGGCGAGCACCCACCCGGAGAAGCCCGGGACGGCCAGCCGCAGGCAGGTCGGCAGCATCGCGTTGGGTCCGCTGGTCGGATCGCCGATCGAGAAGTCGTCCCCCGCGACCCGGTCGGCCGCCGTCACCACCCGCAACGGAAGGGCGTCCGGGCCCAGCTTGGCGGCGCAGCGCGGCCGGCCGGCGGCGTCTAGGACGGCGAGCGACCCGTAGCGTGGTTGCTCCAGGCGCAACACATCGTCGAGGAGGGCATTGCACGACTCCGGCGGCCCGTCCCGGACCGCCGGCAGCGACGCCGTCACCTGCAGCCGCTGCCGGACCCCGTTCATGGCGTCGGTCGCGGACGCAACAGCCGCCCCACTCGCCACCTGCAACTGCCGAGTGACCAGAGACGAGACGTCCAGGTAGTTCTGCCACGACATCGCCGCGCCGAAAGCGAACAACGGCAGCGCCACCAGCAACAGCATCGCCAGCAACCGAGCCCGCAACGTCGAGGCCAAGGTTCCGATCCCGGCCACGCCCGCCACCGACGGTCTCGTCCCTTCGCGGGACGCTGCGCTCATTCTTTGCGGTCTTCCTCGATGATGCGGAGCAGCTCGTCCGGAATGGGCTCATCCTTGATCGAGTCGAACAAGCTGTGCAGGCCACGGTCGAGGAACACGTCGAAGGCGGTCTTCGACGCGCGCAGGCTGGATTTACGTTGGGTCGCCTCCGAAGGCTGGCTGGCGCCCTGGGCCGATTTCCGCCGAACCATCAAAGCCACGCTCACCTGCTAGGGCATACTGAACGCCACACCGCGCTCAGGTTCCCCGTTCGCGGCGCACATTCGGTACGTGGCCGTGCCTAGAATTGTTCAAACCATTGCAACAGTGGTCGCCAAAGCGCCGACCATGGCCGGCTGACGGCCAATCGCCGCGAACTGATCGCGACGGAGCTGGGTGCGGCGCGCGGTCGTGACCGAAGTGGTCTCGCTCTGCTCGCCCATCAGCCACGCCTCCAGTTGCCGGCGGGCGCGGAACACGCGACTCTTGGCGGTGCCGACGGCGCATCCGGTGGCCTCGGCGAGCGCCTCGTAGCTCATGCCGTGGATCACCACCATGACCAGCGCCTCGCGTTGGTCCGAAGGCAAGCGGTTCATCGCCGCAGCGAGTTCCTTCAACGCCAGCCGGTCCTCATGCGCCGCCTCTGTCGCGAACACCGAGGCCGGCACGTCGTCGATGTCGGTGGTGTCGCGGCGCTTGCGCAGATTGGAAATGAAGCGGTTGCGCAGGATGCGGTGCATCCAGGCGGCGAAGTTGGTGCCGGGGATGAAGCTGCTCGCGGCCGACAGCGCGTTGCACACCGCGTCCTGCACGAGGTCCTCGGCGCTCGCACGGTTGCGGGTCAGCGCCAGCGCCTGAATCCGCAGCTTCGGCAGGATCGCGATGACCTGTTCGTGAAAAACCGTCGACGCCATGAACCACTTCCGATCTGGTAAGTTATGGCCGGACAATGAACCGCCCGGGCGGTTCGTTGCACGCGCGATGTCACGTAATCGCGAGCGGTCGGGCTACGAATTGCCACCGCTGCGGGCGGATGCGATGCAACGCCCACCATGACCGCACCCAGACCACGCTCGGCGGCCTTCGCGTACGGCTCAGGTGTCGGCCGCCACGCGCTGCGCCATCGCCAGCGCCAGTTGCCCCCTGGCGCGAGAGACGCGTGCCTTCATGGTGCCGGTCGGGACGGCACAGATGCGGGCGGCCGCGTCGTAACTGAGCCCGTGCGCGCCGACCAGCACCAACGCCTCGCGCAGCAGCGGCGACAGCGTGAACAGGTGCCGGGTCAGGTCCGCGAGGTCGAGATGGCCATCCTGCGCCGGCGCGCTGTGCTGGTCGGCGCGTTCGGCGTGCGCCAGGACGCTGCGTTCGGTGCGGCGGCGGCGGGCCTGCTCGTAGAACACGTTGCGCTGGATGGTGAACAGCCAGCCGCGCAGATTGCCGTCGTGCCGGTAGCTTGGCAACGCCGCCAACGCCCGGCTCACCGCCTCCTGCACCAGGTCGTCGGCCTCGGCCGCGTCGCGCAGCAGGAACCTCGCGTAGCGGCGCAGGTCGGGCAGCAGGGCGATGATCGCTTGCTTCGGGTCATCGGCAGCCTGGCGGTCGCGACAGGGGCTATCGGCGTCGTCCACGATGCGCAATGTTCCTTCGACGCCAGCCAACCTCGATCGCCCCGCCGCCACCTGCAAGGGCCGTATCAACCATGATTGCCATGCTTCGCGAAGAACTGATCCGCGCCTTGCCCTATGCCCGCCGTTACGCGCGGGCGCTGACCGGCAGCCAGGGACAGGGTGACGAGCTGGTCGCCGAAAGCCTGAAGTCGGCACTGGCCGACGGGCCGGAATGGCCGGACAGCGACCCGAAATTGGCGCTGTACGGCGCGGTGACGCGCTGCTTCGACCACCTGCCGCAGCGCCCGCACGAGCTCGGTCTGACCGCGGCGCAGCGCCAGTTGCTGCTGCTCACCTCGCTCGAGGAGATGCCGACCGAGGTCGCGGCTGGGATCGTGGGACTGCCGCCCGAGCACGCTGCGACACTGCTGGCCGAGGCGCGCGACCGGCTGCGCGCCGCGGCCGCGCCCGACGTGCGCATCATCGAGGACGCGCCGATCATAGCCAA
>CAXTVL010000213.1:0-5185 GCA_964247515.1 uncultured Acetobacteraceae bacterium
CCGCGCGGCTGGGCGATCATCATGGTGGCGATCGCGGCGGCGAGCAGCAGGGCGCCGGCGAACATCATCGCGTTGGTCGGGTTGTTGCCCAGAACTCCCTCGTAGATGCTCCCGAACGTCACCGTCTGTAGCAGCATCGGGATCACGATCATCATGTTGATGATGCCCATGTAGACGCCGTAGCGCTCGCGCGGGATCACCGCGACCGCCATGATGTACGGCACGCCCATCATGCTGGCCCAGGCGATGCCGAAGCCGATCATCGGCACGAACAGCAGGTATCTGTCGCCAATGTTCGGGAACGCCAACAGCGCCAGCGCCGCCAGCAGCAGTGCCCCGGCGTGGACGCTGCGTGCGCCGTAGCGCTTCGCGGCCGACATGAGGAAAAAGGCGCTGAGGAAGGTGACGACGTTGTAGAAGCCGTTCACCAGCCCGGTCCACGCGACGGCCTGCGAGTAGCCGGCGGTGTCGGCCGGCGTCGCGTGCCAGACCGACTGCGCGACGCTCAACGAGACGTATTGCCAGTAGCAGAACATCGCGTACCACTGAAACAGGTAGACCAGAGCGAGCTGCCAGAGGGTCAGCGGCATGTCGCGGAGGGCGGCGCCGATCTCGCGCAGCGCGCCGCCGAAGCTGGCCTTGCGCTCGCGCATGTGCGCGAGCTCCTCGGCCCTCGGCGGGATTTCCGGCGTGGTCGAGACCGAAATCAGGACGCTGCCGATCGAGCACACGGCGCCCACGAAGAACGAGCCGAACACCCAGTACGGGATGCCCGAGGCCGTGGCGCCGGTGACGATCTTCTGGAACACGAACAGCGAGACGTTGGCCAGCGTGATGCCGAAGCCGGTGAAGAAGCTCTGGGTAAGGAAGCCGCGCGCGTGCTGGGCGGGCGGCAGCTTGTCGGCGATGAAGGCACGGTACGGCTCCATCGCGGTGTTGTTGCTGGCGTCGAGCAGCCACAGCAGCAGCACCGCCACCCACAGCGCCGGGCAGAACGGGTACAGGAACAGGCACACGCTGCACCCGAGCGCGCCTACCAGGAAGTACGGCTTGCGGCGTCCCCAGCGCGGCGACCAGGTTCGGTCGCTCATCGCGCCGATGATCGGCTGGATGATGAGGCCGGTGATCGGCCCGGCCATGTTCAGCAGTGGTAGCTCGTGCGCGGTCGCGTGCAGGAACGAGAAGATCGGGTTGATCGCCGTCTGCTGCATCCCGAAGCTGTACTGGATGCCGAAGAAGCCGAAGTTCATGAGGATGATTTGCCGCGTGGACAGCGGCACCCGCTCGCCAGCACTCATGGCCGTTCCCCGACTGTTATGCTTGGGCGATAGTCAATCGCAGCCCTGCGGGCTTGGCAACCGCGTTCAGGGATAGGGCTATACGAAGTGGTTTATCAGGTTCTCCAAATACTCCTGCCGCCCCGATCTCGGCGCCGGTGCCGGCGCGTCATGCGCGTGCCGCGCCGCTTGCTCCAGCGTCATGCGTCCCGCCAGCAGGTCCGCTCCCATGCCGGACTGCCAGCCGGCATACCGCTCGTCGACGAACCGCGCGTAACCGCCGTCGGCCACGATCCGCTCGACCACCAGCAACGCCCGCGCGCACAGATCCATCGCCCCCACATGCCCGTGGAACAGGTCCTGCGCGTCGATGCTCTGCCGCCGCACCTTGGCGTCGAAGTTGAAGCCGCCCTGGCCCAGCCCGCCGGCCTGCACGATCTGGTGGATCGCCAGCACCCAGTCGCCCAGCGAGTTGGGGAATTGGTCGGTGTCCCAGCCGTTCTGCGGGTCGCCGCGGTTGACGTCGACGCTGCCGCGCAACCCCTGCGACGCCGCATACGCCAGCTCGTGCTCGAAGCTGTGGCCGGCCAGCGTCGCGTGGTTGACCTCGAGGTTCAGCTTCACCTCGCGCTCCAGCCCATACTTCCGCAGGAAGCCGGCGCAGGCGGCGGCGTCGTGGTCGTACTGGTGCTTGGTCGGCTCGCACGGCTTCGGCTCGATCAGGATCGTGCCCCCGAAGCCGATCTTGTGCTTGTGCTCGACCACCATCGCGATGAACCGGCCCAACTGGTCGAGTTCCTGGCCGATGCGGGTGTTGAGCAGCGTGTCGTAGCCCTCGCGCCCGCCCCACAGCACGTAGTTGGCGCCCCCCAGCCGGTGCGTGACCTCCAGCATCTTGCTGACTTGGCCGGCGGCATAGGCGAACACCGCCGGGTCGGGGTTGGTGGCGGCGCCGGCCATGTAGCGCGGGTGGCTGAACAGGTTGGCGGTGCCCCACAGCAGCCGCACCCCGGTCTCCTCCTGCTTCTTCGCCGCGAGGTCGGCCAGCGTGTCGAGGTTGCGCCAGCCCTCGGCCAGCGTGTCGCCCAGCGGCGCCATGTCGACGTCGTGGAAGCAGTAGAACGAGGCACCCAGCCGGGTCACGAAGTCGAACGCGGCGTCGAGCTTGGCGCGGGCGTTGTCCATCGTGTCCGCCGCCTGCCACGGCCGCGCGAACGTGCCCGGCCCGAACATGTCGCCGCCCGGCCAGACGAAGCTGTGCCAGTAGGCGACGGAAAAGCGGAAATGCTCTGCCATGGTGCGGCCCAGCACCACCCGCGCGGGGTCGTAATAGCGGAACGCGAGCGGGTTGGCGCTGTCCGGCCCCTCGAAGCGGATCGGCGCCACGCCCGCGAAATACCCGCTCACAGCGCGGTCCAGGCGGCGTCGGCGCGCGACGAGGCGACGGCCGCGGTGATGAAGCGCATCCCGCGCACCCCGGCCTCGATCCCCGGCACCAGCAGGCTGGCCGGGTCGGGCGGGCGGCGCTCGATGCGGGCGGTGAGCTGGTCCGCGAAGTCCCGGTAGAGCTGCGCGAAGCCTTCCAAATAGCCCTCCGGATGCCCGGCCGGCACCCGCGAGGCGTGCGCCGCCGCCGGCAGCGAGCCGGCGCCGTTGCGGCGGACCAGGCGCGGCGGCGCCCCCAATGGCGTGAGCCACAGCTCGTCGCAGCGGTCCTGCGACCAGTCGAGGCCGGCCTTCTCGCCGTAGACGCGCAGCCGCAGCGCGTTGGCGTTGCCCGCCGCCACCTGGCTGCACCACAGCGCGCCGCGGGCACCGCCGGCGAGGCGCAGCAGCATCTGCGCGTTGTCGTCGAGCGCGCGACCGGGCACGAAGCGCGACAGCTCGGCCGCGACCTGCTCGACCTCGGCGCCGGTGACGAACTCGGCCATATTGAAGGCGTGGCTGCCGATGTCGCCCACCGCGCCGGCGGCGCCGCTGCGCGCCGGGTCGGTGCGCCACTCGGCCTGCTTGTTGCCGCTGTCCTCGGCGCGCGTCGCCAGCCAGTCCTGCGCATACTCGACCTGCACCAGCCGCAGCTTCCCCAGCTCGCCCGCCGCCACCATGGCGCGCGCCTGCCGCACCATCGGGTAGCCGGTGTAGTTGTGCGTCAGCGCGAACAGCATCCCCGAGCGGGCGACGGCCGCGGCCAGCTCGCGCGCGTCCTCCAGCGTGCTGGTCAGCGGCTTGTCGCAGACGACGTTGATGCCGGCGTCGAGGAACGCGCGGCTGGGGGCCGCGTGCATGTGGTTGGGCGTCACCACGGCCACCACGTCGATGCCGTCCTCGCGCGCCGCCTCGGTGCGGGCCATGGCGGCGAAGTCGGCGTAGCTGCGGTCCGGCGCGATGTGCAGCTCGGCCGCCGAAGCGTGGGCGCGCGCGGGGTCGGAGGACAGCGCGCCGGCGACCAGCTCGTAGCGGTCGTCCATGCGGGCGGCGATGCGGTGGACGGCGCCGATGAAGGCGCCCTGGCCGCCGCCGACCATGCCGAGCCGCAACCGTCGCGCCGTCATCGGCCGATCCCCAGCATCCGCGCGTTGGCTTCGCGGTCGGTGCCGCTGGCGGCGAAGTCGTCGAACGCGCGCGCCGCCACCTCGATGATGTGGCCCTCGATGAACGGCGCCCCTTCGGCCGCCCCCTGCTCGCTGTCCTTGAGGCAGCACTCCCATTCCAGCACCGCCCAACCGTCGAAACCGTGTTGCGACAGCTTGCTGAACACCGAGCGGAAATCGACCTGGCCGTCGCCCAGGCTGCGGAACCGCCCGGCGCGGTCGACCCAGGGCTGGAAGCCGCCGTAGACGCCCTGCTTGGCGGTCGGGTTGAACTCCGCGTCCTTGACGTGGAACATGCGGATGCGCTCATGGTAGGCGTCGATGTAGCCGAGGTAGTCGAGCTGTTGCAGCACGAAGTGGCTCGGGTCGTAGAGCAGGTTGGCGCGCTTGTGGCCGCCCACGCGCTCCAGGAACATCTCGTAGCTGACCCCGTCGTGCAAATCCTCGCCGGGGTGGATCTCGTAGCACAGGTCGACGCCCTGCTCGTCGAACGCGTCGAGGATCGGCCGCCACCGCTTGGCGAGTTCGTCGAACGCCGCCTCGACCAGCCCGGCCGGGCGCTGCGGCCACGGGTACAGGTACGGCCAGGCCAGCGCGCCGGAGAAGGTGGCGTGCGCGGTGAGGCCGAGGTTGCGCGAGGCGCGCGCCGCGAGGTGCATCTGCTCCACGGCCCAATCGGTGCGCGCCGCCGGGTTGCCGCGCACCTGGGGCGCGGCGAAGCCGTCGAACGGGATGTCGTAGGCGGGATGCACGGCGACGAGCTGGCCTTGCAGGTGGGTCGAGAGTTCGGTCAGCTCGACCTCGGCGTCGGCCAGGATGCCGCGCACCTCGTCGCAATAGCTCTCGCTCTCCGCGGCGCGCTTGAGGTCGAACAGGCGGGAGTCCCAGGACGGGATCTGCACGCCGACATAGCCGTGGTCGGCGGCCCAGCGGGCGATGCCGGACAGGCTGTTGAACGGCCCGGCGTCGCCCGCGAACTGGGCGAGGAAGATCGCCGGTCCCTTGATGGTTTTCATGGCGCGCTCCCGGTCCCTTGCCGCATCCTTCGATCCGGCCGGCGGGCTGTCAAGGCGGCAGGGCTGTCTTAAAAACGTCTTGATGGGCCGGATTGACTCGCGCCACCGTCGCTGGGACACGACCGATCACGCAACAATAACGGAGTGGCGCACCATGCGCACCGCACCCGGCCCGCTGCTCGGCCGCCGCCAATCGCTCAAGCTGACCGCCGCCGGCTTGCTGGGCGCCTCGGCCCTGGGCCGCGCGCGGCCGCCGACCTGGGCGCGCGGGCCGGCGCGTGGGCGGCGATGCCGGACCCGC
>CAXTVL010000214.1:0-5121 GCA_964247515.1 uncultured Acetobacteraceae bacterium
CTCCGCCAGCACCACGCCGTAGGTGACGCGGGCGTAGTACGGCACCGCGCTGATGCCGACCGCGATCATCGCGTTGGTCAGGTTCGGCCCGAGGAACGCGACCAGGCCGAGTGCGATCAGCACGTCGGGGAACGTGTACAGCAGGTCGATGGCGCGCATCAGCAGCCCGCCCAGCCAGCCGCCGGCATAGGCGGCGATGGCGCCGATCGCGACGCCGCAGGCGAGGCCGATGCCGACCGCGACCAGGCCCACATACAGCGTGTAGCGCGCGCCGAACAGCACCCGACTCAATATGTCGCGGCCGAACTCGTCGGTTCCGAGCAGGTGCGCGGCGCTGGCCGGGGACAGCCGCCGGCCGGTGCCGATCTGGTCCGGGCTGAACGGCGCCAGCACCGGCGCCAGCAACGCCAGCAGCGTCACCAGCAGGATCACCGTGCCGCCGATCACCACCGAGCGCGAGCGCAGCGCCCGCCGCCATGGCCCCGCCTGACGCTGGATCGGCGCCGCCGACGTGACGGCGATGGTGGCGCTCACGCGACCGAAATCCTGGGGTCGAGCCAGGCGTACGCGACATCGAGCAGCACCGACACCAGCACGATGATGGTCGCGAACAGCAGGATGAAGCCCTGGATCAGCGGGTAGTCGCGATAGTTGATCGCCTGGATCGCCAGCCGGCCCAGGCCGTTCCAACTGAACACGTTCTCGACCACCACGGCGCCGCCCATCAGGTAGCCGAACACCACGCCGATGATGGTGACGACGCTGATCATCGCGGGCTTCAACGCGTGGCGGCGCATCACCAGCGCCTCCGGCAGCCCCTTGGCGCGGGCGGTGCGGATGAAGTCCTCGCTGAACACCTCGATCATCGCCGAGCGGGTCAGGCGGGCGATGATGGCCATGTAGGTGACGCCCAGCGTCATCGCCGGCAGCACCATGCTGCGCCAGTCCTCGCCCGCCACCGGCAGCCAGTCGAGCGTCAGCGAGAACAGCAGCACCAGCATCAGGCCAAGCCAGAAGTTCGGCACCGACACGCCGGCGACCGCGAACAGCATCAGCGCGCTGTCGGCCCAACTGCCCTTCTTGTAGGCGGCGAAGAAGCCCAGCGGCATCCCGAGGCCGACCGCGATGGCGAGCCCGGCGAAGGCCAGCGCGAAGGTGTTGGGCAGCCGCTCCAGCAGCAGCCGCAACACCGGCTCGCCGCCGAACACCGAGCGTCCGAGGTCGCCGGTGAGCAGCCGTCCCATGTAGTGAAAGTACTGCAGCGACAGCGGCAGGTCGAGGCCGAGGTTGTGCCGCATCGCCGCCAGTTGCTCCGGCGACGGCGACGAGTTCTGCGCCATCATCATCGCCACCGGGTCGCCCGGGATCAGGTGGATCAACATGCAGACCAGGAAGCTCGAGATCAGCAGCGTCACCAGCGCCGTGCCGAGCCGGCGCAACACGAACCGTGTCAGGACGGCAGCTTCACGTCGTTGAACATCGGCATCACCGTGTAGCCCTGCTTGAAGCCGGTGACGTTGCTCTTGCTCGCCACCATCCAGAACCAGCCGGGCGAGAACAGCGGCACCTCGTAGGCGTTGGTCAGCAGGAATTTCTGGATGTCGAGCACCTTGGCCGCGCGCGCCTCGCCGGACAAGGCGCGCTGCTCGATCAGCATCTTCTGCAACGCCGGGTCGGACGCGACCGCCTGGCTCGCGTAGCCCGGCGGCTGCCACAGGAACACCAGGTAGTCGGGGTCGGGGCCGGACATGCCCATGGTCCAGATCGCCGGCGTGCCGGTGCTCTCGGCGTTCTTCTTGGTCATGTAGTCGACCCAGGTCGCGAACTGCCGCTGCTCGATCTTGGCGTTCACGTTGACCGCCTTGAGTTCCTGCTGGATCACCACGTTGCTCTCGTCCCAGCCTTGCAGCGAGGACACCACGAGGATGACGTCGAGCGGGTGGTCCGGACCGTAGCCGGCTTCCTTCAGCAAGGCTTTCGCCTTTTCGGGATCGTACGACGTGGCCCACTCGCCGCACTTCTTGGCGTCGTAGCCGAGCAGCCCCGGCGCCACCGGGCAGGTCGAGGCTTGCACCAGGCCGTTGAAGCCGATGTCGACCATGGCGTCGCGGTCGAGCGCATAGCCGATGGCGCGGCGCACGCGGGGATCGTCCAGCGGCTTGATCTTCTGGGTGAAGCCGACATAGGCGAGCTGCCCGGTGCGCCCGGCGCCGGTGTAGACCGTATAGGCCTTGTCCTTCGCCAGGTCGGCGGCGTCCTGCAGCGACGGCTCGGCGAAGTTGACCTCGCCGGTCCTCAGCGCGGCCATCCGCGACGGGCCCTCCGGGATGACGCGGAAGATCAGCCGCTGCGCGTACGGTGGTCCGGGGTTGGCGACCATCGGGTTGTCGTTGACGTAGTCGGCGTTGCGCGTGAGCACGAGGCGGTCGTTGCGCACCCACTCGACGAACTTCCACGGCCCGGTGCCGACCGGCTTCACCTCGCTGCCCTGGATCGTGCTCGGGCACATCATCAGCGCCTGCGCGCTGGCGAGGAACGTTGGCAGCGGCGAGTACGGGCTGCCCAGCTTCACCGTCAGCGTGTCGCCGTCGATGGCCGTGCTGGTGATCTTGCCATAGGAGGAGGCGTTCGGGTCGCCGGTCTTGGGATCGACCGCGCGGGGGAGGTTCCCCTTCGCCGCCGTCGGGCCGAACCCGCTGCCGTCGTGGCCCTTGACGTTCGGCCGCATCTTGAAGGTGAACGTCTGGTTGTCCGGGCTCGCGGTGTAGCTGGCGGCGAGGCCGCCCGTGACGTGCCCCTTGTCGTCGAGGTTGAGCAGCGAGTCGTAGATCTGCGTCATCACCTGGAACGAGATCGTGGTCGAGACGCGCGCCACGTCGAGGCTGTCGGCGTCCTGCGCGCGGGCGAACACGATGTCGCCAGCGGCGGCGCGGGCCGGCGCCGGGAGCGCGAACGCTCCCGCGAGCAGGCTGGCGGCGAGGGCGGTGCGGCGGTGTCTGCGGCCGATCGTCACGGGACGTTCCTTCTGGTGCCCGCTCGCGGGGCTTGCTGCTGCGGGATTAAGCACGATGCGCTCCGGCATGATGCGCGATGGCCGGCGCTGTTCAACTCACGAGATCGGGACAGCAAGCGCTGTGCCGCTTGCCCGGACGCCGGTTCGGGTGTTGGCTGCCGCGAAACACGGAGCGGCCCATGCACACCATCGTCAACGGCACCCGCGTGTGGTTCGACATCGAGGGCGCCGGCCTGGTGCCTGACGGGCCGACGATGCGCGAGCGGCCGACCTTGGTGCTGCTGCACGGCGGCCCGGGCTACGATCACTCCTCGTTCAAGCCGGCGCATTCGGCACTGACCGACGTGGCGCAGATCGTCTACGTCGACCATCGCGGCAACGGCCGCTCCGGCTACAGCGAGCCGGCGCACTGGACGCTCGACCAGTGGGCGGACGATTTGCGCGCGTTGTTCGACCGGTTGGGGATCGAGCGGCCGGTGGTGCTCGGCCTGTCGTTCGGCGGCTTCGTGGCGCAGTCGCTGGCGTTGCGCCACCCGGACCATGTCGGCCGCCTGGTGCTGTCGAGCACGGCGGCGAAGTTCCGCGCGGATCGCTGCCTGGACGCGTTCCTGCGCCTGCACGGCACGCACGCGCGCGAAGTCGCGGCAAGGTTCTGGGATTCGCCGGGCGACGCGGCTTGCCTGAAGGAATACACCGAGGTCTGCTTCCCGCTCTACAACCCGACGCCGCGCTCGCCGGACATGGCCAGCCGCTCGACCTTCAATCCCGCGATGCTCGCCCACTTCTTCGCCCATGACGGGGAGGGCCGCCGCTTCGATTTCCGGCAGCAACTAAGAGACATCAAGTGCCCGACCCTGGTGCTGGCCGGCGACCTCGACCCGGTGACGCCGCTGGCCGATTCCGAGGACATCGCCGCAGCACTGCCGCCGGCGCTGACGCGGTTCGAGAAGTTTCCCGGCGCCGGCCACGGCGTCGGCCGCGACCAGCCGGACCGCTACTTCGCCGTGCTGCGCGAGTTCATCGCCGGACCGCCGTAGCGGCGTTCGAGCGCCGCGATGTAGTGCGACGGGTCGAGCGTCTTGCCGGTCGCGCGCAGCAGCAGTTCGTCGCGCGAGAACCGGCGGCCGTGCCGATACACCGCCTCGGTCAGCCATCCGCGCAACGGCGCGTAGTCGCCCGCGTGCAGCGCGGGAGCGAGGGCCGTGTCCTGCGCCAGCGCCGAGTCGTAGAGCTGTGCGGCCATGACGTTGCCGATGGTGTAGGAGCAGAAGCTGCCGATGTAGCCGGTCGACCAATGCACGTCCTGCAGCACGCCGCGCCGGTCGTCCGGCACCCGCACGCCGAGGTCGCGCAGCATGGCGGCGTTCCACGCTTCCGGCAGGTCGGCGACCTTGAGGCCGCCGTCGATCAACGCGCGCTCGATCTCGACGCGCAGCATGATGTGGAAGTCGTACGTGAGTTCGTCGGCCTGGGTGCGGATCGCGCCGGGTTGCACGGCGTTGAAGGCGCGGTGGAAACCGTCCAGGCCGACTTTCCGCAGCGCGTCCGGGAAGGTCGCCTGCAGGTCGGGGTAATGCAGCTCCCAAAACCGGCGGCTGCGGCCGACCCGGTTCTCCCACAGCCGCGACTGCGATTCGTGCGCGCCGAAGCTGGTGCCTCCCACGGCGTACAGGCCGATCAGGTCGGTCGCCAACGGCGTGCGGGTGTAGGCCGGATCGACGTTCTGCTCATACAGCCCGTGTCCCGTCTCGTGCATGATGCCGCGCAGCGCCACGGCCGGGTTGTGCGGGTCGTAGACGGTGGTGATGCGCACGTCGTCGCGGGTGAACGAGATCTCGAACGGATGCACGGTCGGGTCGAGCCGCCCGCGCGCCATGTCGTAGCCGAACCGCTCGGCGATGCGCAGGCCGAACGCACGCTGGCGGTCGGCGTCGTACTCGTGCGCCGCGAGCGGCGGCACCGGCTCGGCGCGCTCCAGCAGCGGTCGCAACCCGGCGCGCAGCGTGGCGAACAGGGCCGAGAGGCTCTCGACCGTCTCGCCCGGCTCGAACGTCGCCAGCAGCGCGGCGTGCGGGTGCGCCTCGTAGCCGATCGCCTCGGCCAACTGT
>CAXTVL010000215.1:0-5114 GCA_964247515.1 uncultured Acetobacteraceae bacterium
GCGCCTGCATCGTGCGCGCGCCGCACGCCCGAGCCACGCGCACGCTCGAGTCGCCGCTGCCGGCATCCACCACGATCACCTCGCCAGCCCCGGACACCGCCGCCAGGGTCGCGGGCAGCCAGGCGGCGGCGTTCAGCGAGGGGATGACCACGGACAACTCGTTCATAGTATGTTCTTGACTGTGTCCGGTTTGGAACACAAGCTACGCTCTGAACAAATAAGGAACACGGCTATGCCCGAGCCTTGCGCGGCGGAGCTCAGCCGGGAACCCGACCCTGAGCAACTCGCGGCCGAACGGCCGGCGTCGCTGCGCCGCAAGGGGCGTGGCGCCACCCTGAACCCACCGAGCCGGTTCGACCGCCAGACGAGTGCGGCGTCGTCCGACGGGTGGGAGTTGGCCGCGGGCGTCGAGCCGGAGCCGCCGTCGCTGGCCACCACGCTGATCCGTGACACGACCCGAACCGCGATCAGCTGGAACGGCAGCCCGGACATCGGCTTCGACCGTGCGGCCAACCCGTATCGTGGCTGCGAGCACGGCTGCGTCTACTGCTACGCGCGCCCGACCCATGCCTATCTTGGCTACTCGCCCGGCCTCGATTTCGAGACCAAGCTGGTCTACAAGCCCGATATCGCCGAGATCCTGCAACGAGAGCTGGGCAAGCCCGGCTACGTGGCCCGGCCGCTGGCGCTGGGCTCCAACACCGACCCGTACCAGCCGATCGAGCGGACCCTGCGCCTGACGCGGGCGGTGCTGCGGGTGCTCGACGGTTGCGACCACCCGGTCAGCATCGTCACCAAATCGGCCAGCGTGCTGTCCGATCTGGGCCTGCTCGCCGCGATGGCGCAACGCAACCTGGTGCGGGTCTGGATATCCGTCACCACCCTCGACGCCGGCTTGGCGCGGACCATGGAGCCGCGCGCCTCGACACCCGGCAACCGCCTGCGCGCGATGGCCGAGCTGGCCCGGGCCGGCGTCCCGGTCGGCGTGTTGGCCGCCCCGATGATCCCCGGCCTCAACGACGCCGAGCTCGAACGCATCCTGCAAGCCGCCGCCGGGTGCGGGGTCCAAGTCGCGGCCTACACGCTGCTGCGGCTGCCGCACGAACTCAAGCAGTTGTTCGAGGATTGGCTGCACCAGCATAGGCCGCGGCGGGCGCGTCACGTCCTGGCGCTGGTGCGCCAGACGCGGGCCGGCGGCTTGAACGACTCGCGGTTCGGCCAGCGCTTCAGCGGCAGCGGAGCGTACGCCGACCTGCTGGCGCAACGCTTCCGCCACGCCGCCCGCCGGCTCGGGCTCGACGCCAGGCCGCAGCTCGACTGCACCCGGTTCCGCCCGCCCGGACCGGTGGCGGCCGGTGGCGAGACGCAATTGTCGCTGTTCTGAAAGTCGGCTGCGGTGGACATCGCGGGCGCCCGACCGCAGTCTTGCCGCGGACGACATCGGGGAGAGGGTCATGGCGCATCGCGTCGGCATCGTAGGCCTGGGCAAGATCGCGCAGGACCAGCACGTGCCGGTGATCGCGGCCGATCCGGGGTTCGAACTGGCGGCGGTGTCGAGTACCCGCGGTCTCACGGTGCCGGGTGTGCCGGGCTTCCGCAACCTCGGCGACATGCTGGCCGCGACGCCCGACCTCGACGCGGTGGCGATCTGCACGCCACCGCAGCACCGCTACGAGCTGGCGCGCGAGGCGCTGCTGGCCGGCAAGCACGTGCTGCTGGAGAAGCCACCCGCGGCCACCATCAGCGAACTGGCGCACCTGCAAAGCCAAGCCGAGCGGGCCGGCCGGGTGCTGTTCACCACCTGGCACTCGCAATACAACCCAGCGGTCGAGGAGTGCGCGCAGCGCCTGTCGACGCAGCGAGTCAATCGCCTGTTCGTCGAATGGAAGGAGGATGTCCGCAAATGGCATCCTGGGCAGGACTGGATCTGGCAGGCCGGCGGGTTCGGGGTATTCGACCCGGGGATCAACGCGCTGTCGATCGTCACGCGCATTATGCCGCAACCGGTGTTCCTGCGCAGCGCGGAGTTGATGTTCCCGGCCAACCGCGACGCCCCGATCGCCGCCAACCTGACCTTCGCCGGAGACGACATGCGCGCCGCGTTCGACTGGCGGCAACAGGGTGGCGAGTTGTGGGAGATCACTCTTGGCACCGACTCCGGCATGAGCCTGAAACTCGCGTCCGGCGGCACCCGGCTCGAAGTCGACGGCGAGGTGGTGGTGGAAGCAGGCTTGGCGGAATACGCCGGCATCTATCGCCGCTTCGACGATTTGCTGACACGAGGCGAGAGCCTGGTCGATCCCGCGCCACTTTGGCTGGTGGCCGAAGCGTTCCTGTTGGGGCGGCGCATCGCGGTCGAGCCTTTCCACGACGCGCCGCACGCTCGCAACGCGACGGTCTAGGCCGGCGGTGTCGCTTCGGCCTCCTCATCGGCGGGTTCTGCCGGCACGTCGTTCTCGCCCGACGACTTCGCTGCGGCAAGCGCTTCGCGTGAGCGCTTGCGCTCCTCTTTCTTGGCTTCCTTGGCGCGCGTGCGCTCGGCCTTCTGCAATCCGTAATTTACCTTGAACGCCATTCATCTCTCCTCGGGACCGACGGCTGCGGCGGGATCGGCCGCAGGTTAGCGGGAAATCACCCGCTCTGGCAGGGGGGAGCCCCTCACCAACGAGCTCTCCTGCACCACCCGCTCATGGCCATCGGCCGCGTTCCTGACCCGGTACTCGCGATCGGCGGCCTCGTTGGGCAGCAATCGCTCGATCGTGTAAGTACCCCGAGCCAGCTTGTCGACGATCGTGCGAGCCCGCAACTCGACCCGGTCGCCGACCGCATACCGATGCGCCGCCATGGTCGCTCCTCACGCGGGTGACCGCGATTGCCCGACCCGGCTGGCTGCCGGCGGGGCGGTTGCAATTCTATGATATGGCCGCCGGCGAGCGGATGTGAAGGAGCCCCGATGCGATACACGACAGCCCCGCGGCGCGCCTGCCGGCGGCCCCGGCGAGCCGCGTGAACTTCCTGACCGACTTCGCCGACCAGGCCGTCATCCTGCCGGTGGCGGCGATCACCGCCCTGGTGCTGGCGGTGGCCGGGTGGTGGCGCGGCGCGATCGTCTGGAGCGTCGCCGTGGGTGGCACGCTGGTCGCGATGATGGTCCTGAAGCTCGGCTCGACGGCGTGCGGCCATCTGCTGCCGTTCCAGGGATTGCGCAGCCCGAGCGGCCATACCGCCGCCGCCGGCGCCGTCTACGGCGGCCTGCTCGCGATCTGCGCCGAGCGAGTGACCGGCCACGCGCGCTGGACACTGCCCTGTGCCGCGGGCGTCGCGGTGGCGATCGGACTGTCGCGCCTGGCGCTCGGGGTGCATACCGTGCCGGAGGTGCTGCTCGGCGGCGCCGTGGGGGTGGCCGGCGCGCTGACCCTGACCTGGCAAGGCGGTCTGCCGCCGTCTCGGCTGCGCCTGGCGCCGCTGGCGTTGCTGGCACTGGCCGTGATGGCCGTCTTCCACGGCCTGCACCTGCCCGCCGAAGCGGCGCTGCGCCACAACGCCAGCCATATCTGGCCGTTCTCCACCTGCCGGCGTTGATGCCCGCGCGCCACAGCGGCGGTTCGGACGGCAAAATCCAGCATCCGACAGCGCGGTCACTGCTCGACTCGACGGTAATTGCCATACAAACGGCGCGGATATGGCCGTGGGGGGTAAGAACAATGGAATTGCGTCGACTGTGCCGCCAACTCTGTGGCGGCGCCCTGGCCTTGATGACGGCAATCGGTCCGGCGAGCCCCAGCCACGCACAGGATAGCAACAGCGGCGTCAGCATCGGCCCCAGCCAATCGGTGGCGCAGGGCAAGCCGGTCCCGACGCCGTCGGTCGAGCACCTGTTCGGCGATTGGGGCGGGGTGCGTACCAATCTCGGCAATCTCGGGATCGACCTGATCGCCGACGTTACCTCGGAGTTCGCCGGCAACGTCAGCGGCGGCGTCAAGCAAGGCGCCACCTTCGCCAACCAGGTCGGCTTCGAGGCCGACATCGACTGGCAGAAGCTCGCCGGCCTGCCCGGCTTCGCGACCCACGCGGTGATCGTCAACCGCTCCGGCAGCAGCGACAGCCAGTTGTTCGGCGACACGCTGGAGCCGGTGCAGGAGATCTACGGCGCCGGCGGCAACACCGCGCTGCATCTCGTCTACGTCTACGGCGAGCAGAGCCTGGCCGGCGGGCGCATCGACCTCGCGGCCGGGCGGTTGCCGCTGGCCAACGACTTCGCCGCCTCGCCGCTGTACTGCAACTTCATGAACAACTCGCTGTGCGGCAACCCGAAGGCGCTGCCGGGCGGCGACGTGGGGTTCAGCTCCTATCCCGATGCCGCCTGGGCCGCGCGGGCACGGCTGCGTCCGACCCCGCGGACCTACGTGCAGTTCGGCGTCTACGAGGTGAACCAGGGCATCTACTCGAACCGCAACTTCCGCAGCGGCTTCAAGTTCGACGCGAGCCAAGACGCCGGTGTGATGCTGCCGATCGAAGCCGCCTGGGAGCCGCGCTTCGGCACCGCCGACCTGATCGGTCACTACAAGCTCGGTTTCGCCTACGACACCTCCCGGCAGGTCAACTTCTTCGCCCCCACCGTTGGCGCCCCACCGGCGCTGGCGGCACAGCAATCCGAGCGGCGCACCGGCAACACCCAGGTCTGGGCGCTGGCCGACCAGATGCTCGTGCGCAACGGGCCCGGCCCCGTCGACGGCCTGGTGGCCCTGGCCGGCTTCATCCACAACGACCCGAACAATTCGGCTTACGCCGAGGAGTATTTCGCGGGCACCCTGCTCGGCAATTTTTGGCGCGTGCGCCCGCGCGACATCGTGGGACTGCTGCTCTCCTACAACACCGTGAGCGGCCGGCTGGGGCGCGGGCAGGGGCTGGAACAGGCATTCGGCCTGCCGCTCAGCGGCAACGCCACCGGCATCCAGACACACGAGATGGCGATCGAGGCGAACTACGACATCCACGTCACGCGCGGCGTGAACTTCGCGCCCGACTTCCAGTACATTATCCGCCCGAACGCGCAAGCCAACATCAAGAACGCCACCGTGTTCGGGTTCAAGACGCACGTCACCTTCTAAGCT
>CAXTVL010000216.1:0-5094 GCA_964247515.1 uncultured Acetobacteraceae bacterium
AGTTGATGTTCTCGTCGTCCTTGGTGAAGTCGAGGCCGCCCTTCAGCGCCTCGTAGACGACGCGGCCGTAGTTGCGACCCGAGAGGCCCAGTTTCGGCTTCATCGTGGCGCCCAGCAGCGGGCGGCCGAAGATGTTGAGCCGCTCGCGCTCGACGACGATGCCGGTGGCCGGCCCCTGGAACGTCTTGAGGTAGTGCGGCGGGATGCGCATGTCCTCGAGCCGCAGGGCTTTCAGCGGCTTGAAGCCGAACACGTTGCCGATGATCGACGCGGTGAGGTTGCTGATCGAGCCTTCCTCGAACAAATCGAGGTCGTAGGCGATGTAGGCGAACCACTGGTCGGGCGAGCCGGGCACCCGCTCCACGCGGTAGGCCTTGGCGCGGTAGTACTCGCTGTCGGTCAGCCGGTCGGTCCAGACCACGGTCCAGGTCGCGGTGCTGCTCTCGCCGGCGACGGCGGCGGCGGCCTCCTCCGGGTCGACGCCGTCCTGCGGCGTCAGGCGGAACACCGCCAGGATGTCGGTGTCCTTGGGCTCGTAGTCCGGCTCCCAGTAGCCCATCTGGCGATACTTGAGCACCCCGGAGGTGTAGCGCTCCTTGAGGTCGGTGATCTTGACGTCGAGCGCCTTGTTCATGGTCGTCTCCCTGTCTCGTTGGACGCGACCCTGGCCCGTGGACGCCGCAAGGAAAAGCGAAATAGACTGTCGGAACAGGTGAGGGATGCCTTGTGCCTCATGCGCAACGTGACCGTGCGACAGCTTCAGGTGTTCGTCGAGGCGGCCGAGCGGCTGTCGCTGGCGCGGGTCGCCGAACAGTTGCACCTCACGCCGTCGGCGGTGTCGTTCCAGATCAAGCAGATCGAGTTGCAGACCGGCTTCGCCCTGTTCGAGCGGGTCGGCCGCCGGGTGGCGCTGACCGACGCCGGAGCGGTGCTGGTGGAGTACGCGCGCGTCGTGCTGCGCTCGCTGCGGGAGGCGGACCAGGCGATGACGGCGCTGCGCGGCACCAGCGGCGGCCGGGTGCGGCTGGGGCTGGTGTCGACGTCCAAATACATCGTGCCGCACATCATCGCCCGTTTCCGCGCCGCCTACCCCGGCGTCACCGTCCACCTGCAGGAGGGCAACCGCGCCCGGGTGCTGCAACTGCTGACGCGCGGCGCCGTCGACCTCGCGGTGATGGGGCAGCCGCCGCCGGACGCCGACGTGCTGGCGGCCAGGTTCGCGCCGCATCCCTCCATCGTCATCGCGGCCGGTGGGCACCGCCTGGCGGCGGCGCCGTCGCTGCCGCTGAACGCCCTCGCGGGCGAGCCGTTCGTGATGCGCGAGGACGGCTCCGGCACCAAGGCGATGACCGAGGCGCATTTCCGCGCCGCCGGCTTCGCGCCGCGCACCGCGATGGTGTCGTCGAGCAACGAGATGATCAAGCAGGCGGTGATGGCCGGCATGGGCCTGGCGCTGCTGTCGCAGCACACCTGCGCGCTGGAGCTGGCGCTGGGCCTGCTCGCGGTGCTGCCGGTCGAGGGCTTCCCGCTGATGCGCTCCTGGTACATCGTCCAGCGGCGGACGTTGCCGCTGCTGCCGGTGCAGGCCCGGCTGCGCGGCTTCCTGGTCGAGCAAGGAGAGGCCGTGATCCGCGACACCCTGCAGGGCCATCGCCGCGTCGCCGCGAGCGCCGGGGCCGCGAATGCCGCTTGAGGCGCTGATCTGGGACGTGGACGGCACCCTCGCCGAGACCGAGGAGGGCCACCGCGCCGCCTTCAACGCCGCGTTCGCCGAGGCCGGGCTGGACTGGCACTGGGACGTGGCGCCGTACGCGCGGCTGCTGGCGGTGACGGGCGGCAAGGAGCGCATCCGGCACTACCTGGACACCACGCCCGGCGCCGGGACGCTGGACGCCGACGCGGTGCGCCGCCTGCACGCCGCCAAGACGGCGCGTTACGTGCGGGCCGTTGCGGGCGGGTCGGTGGCGTTGCGTCCCGGCGTGCGCCGCCTGCTGCACGAGGCGCGTGCCGCTGGCCTGCGCCTGGCGGTCGCCACCACCACCACCCCGGACAACGTGCGGGCCTTGCTGCTGGCGACACTGGGCGCCGATGGGCCGGGACTGTTCGAGGTGGTGGGGGCGGGCGACGTCGTGGCGCGCAAGAAGCCGGCGCCCGACATCTACCGCTTCGTGCTGGAACGCCTGGGCCTGTCCGGCGAACGCTGCGTCGCCTTCGAGGACACCACCGCCGGCCTCGCCGCCGCCCGCTCCGCCGGCGTGCCGACGGTGGTGACGACCAGCCTGTACGGCGGCAAGAGCGGCTTCGAGTCGGCGGCGATGGTGGTGGACAGTCTGGGCGAGGCCGACGCGCCCTGCCGGGTGCTGGCCGGCCCCACGCTGCCCGGCCCGATGCTGGACGTGGCGGCGCTGCGCCGGCTGGTCCGGTGAGTCGGGCGCCGTCAGCCGGTCAAGGTCCGGCGACCATGTGCTTGATCCGCGCGGCAAGCTCGGTCAGCGCGAACGGCTTGCTCAGCACCTGCATCCCCGGATCGAGCCGGCCGTGGCCGATCACCGCGTTCTCGGCGTAGCCGGTGATGAACAGCACCTTGAGGTCGGGCCGCACCCCGCGCGCGGCATCCGCGACCTGCCGGCCGTTCATGCCGCCAGGCAGCCCGACATCCGTGACCAGCACCAGCAGCGCGGTCCAGGCCGGGTTGACCGCCGTCATGGTGCCGTCGAAGCGGGCCACCAGCATCACGTCGGTCGAGAGCTGCCAGAGGCGGTCGCGCTCCGCGGTGCGCTCGACCAGCGCCAACGCCTGCTCCTTCTCGGCGCTGATGTCGCGGGCACTGCAATGGCAGTGCGTCCCGGACGGCACCGCGATCCACGACAGCCAGGCGTAGCCGCCATCCTTGCGGCGGTAGCGGTTCTCGAAATGCAGCGCCGGCGTGCCCCGCTTGATGGCGTCGAACGCGGCGGCGCTCTTGGCCCGGTCCTCGGGATGCAGGAAATCGACGAAGTGCGTGGCGCGCACCTCCGCCTCGGACCACCCGAGCAGCACTCGCCAGGCCGGGTTCGACCGCTCGAAGTAGCCGTCCGGGTTGAGGATCCCGAGCAGTTCGGGGCTGACCCGCCAGATCGGGTCGCGCTCGACCCACCAATCCGTCGATGGACGTGACTCGGCGGCCGGCAAGCTCCGGGATGCCCGCCCCCAAAAGTCGTTCGCGGCATCGGTCGAGTTGCGATTAGCCATACGTTACTAAGTCATAATGGCCTACCGGGCGTCAACCAGCCGGGCGTCAACCGGCCGGGCGTGACGCCCGGGTGCCGTGGCGCGACCGCTGCTGCCGGTGTCCCGCCGCTCAGCTCTCCAGTTCGCTGTCCCAGTACAGGTAGTCGCGCCAGCTCTCGTGCAGGTAGTTGGGCGGGAACGCGCGGCCGTTCTCCTGCAGCTCCCAGGTCGAGGGCTGGCGCGGCGGGTGGCGCGGGAACATGCGGCACTCGCGCGGCAGGCGGCTGCCCTTGCGCAGGTTGCAGGCGCCGCACGCGGTCACGACGTTCTCCCAGGTCGTGCGCCCGCCGCGGCTGCGCGGGATCACGTGATCGAAGGTGAGGTCGGGCGCCGCCTGCCGGTCTTGGCAATACTGGCAGGCGAAGGCGTCGCGCAGGAACACGTTGAAGCGGGTGAACGCCGGCTTGCGCGCCGCCGGGATGTAGTCCTTGAGCGCGATCACGCTCGGCAGCCGCATCGTCATGCTGGGCGAGTGGACCTCGTGCTCGTACTCGTTGAGCACCGAGACCCGGTCCAGGAACACCGCCTTCACAGCGTCCTGCCACGCCCAGACCGAGAGCGGGAAGTAGGACAGCGGGCGGAAGTCGGCGTTCAGCACCAGCGCCGGGAAATGTTGTCCGCCGTCCGGCAAGACCCGCTCTCCGTTCAAAGCCTGCTGGCGATCCCCGAACGGTTCACCGAGCGACGCCGTTTCACGCATTGCAATGAATCTATGGCATCCGCCCCGCCGCGCCGCAAGCAGCGCCGCCGCAGTTTCACCGGGGCGTCATGTGGCGGCATCACGTCGAGTCGGCGAACGCCCGTTGCAGGAACAGCGCGCCGGCGGACAGGCCGGCATCGTCCAGCCCGTGCCCCAGGCCCTCGCGGTAGAGAGACTCGACCGGGACGCCGTGCGCGCGCAGCGCCCGCTCCGCCGCCCGGCTGCGCTCGACCGGCACCACCTGGTCGGCCTCGCCATGCGCCAGCAGCACCGGCGGGCGATGCACGACCTCCCGCATCAGCCCCGGCGCCAGCAGCGCCCCCGAATAGGCCAGGATCGCCCGCGGCGGCGGGTCGCGGCGCAGCCCGGTGTACAGCGCCGTCATGGCGCCCTGGCTGAAGCCCGCCAGCGCGTAGGCGTCGGGCGGCAGGCCGAGGCGGGCCAGCTCGGCGTCGACGAACCCGCCCAGCGCCACCGCCGCGACCGCCACGCCGGCGTCCATCCGTTCGGGGGTGCGGTCCTGGAGGCTGAACCACTGCCGCCCCATCGGGGCCATGTCGTAGCGCTCCGGCGCGTCCGGGCTCGCGAACGCCGCGTGCGGCAGCGCCTGCGCCCAGAGCGGCGCCAGGTCGATCAAGTCGTGCCCGTCGGCGCCGACGCCGTGGCACAGCATCACCAGTTGCCGCGCCGGGCCGGCGGCGCGGGGTCCGAAACGCGGTCCGTCGAGGCTGGGCATCGCTGTCGCTCCGTCGCTGCCTCCGCGATATAGCGCGTGCGATGCCGACCACCACGCGCTTCGCGCCGAGTCCGACCGGCTTGCTGCACCTGGGCCACGCCCGCGCGGCGCGGGCCGCCTGGCAGGCCGCGCGGGCCGATGGCGGCCGGTTCCTGCTGCGCTTCGAGGACATCGATCCCGGCCGCTGCCGGCCGGAGTTCGCCACCGCCTGCATGGACGACCTCGCCTGGCTCGGCTTGCAGTGGGACGGCGAGGTCCGCTGGCAGTCCCGTCACCTCGCCGATTACCGGGCGGCGCTCGACCGCCTTGCCGCCCAATGGCTGACCTATCCCTGCTTCTGCACCCGCTCGGACATCGCCGCTGCCGCGTCGGCGCCGCACACCGCCCC
>CAXTVL010000217.1:0-1170 GCA_964247515.1 uncultured Acetobacteraceae bacterium
CCGCCGGCCCCGCCAAGGGGTGACCGCGCGGGGCGCCGGGCGCGCGGCGCTGCACGACCGGCTGGCGGCGCGCGGCGCCTGCTTCGGCGAGGTCGCCGGCTGGGAGCGCGCCAACTGGTTCGCCGCCGACGGCCAGGCACCGGCCTACGAATACGCCTACGGTCGGCAGAACTGGCACGCGGCGTCCGGCCAGGAGCACCGGGCGGCGCGCGAGGCTGTGGCGCTGTTCGACCAGTCCAGCTTCGCCAAGTTCCTGGTCCAGGGCCGCGACGCCGGCGCCGTGCTCGACCGGCTCAGCACCTCGCGCATCGACGTGCCGGTGGGCCGCGTCGTCTACACGCAATGGCTGAACGAGCGCGGCGGCATCGAGGCCGACGTCACCATCACCCGCGTGGGCGAGCACGAGTTCCTGGTGGTGACGGCGGCCGCCTCGCACGGCCGCGACTGGCACCATCTGCGCCGCCACATCCCGGACGCGGCGCACTGCTTCGCCACCGACGTCACCAGCGCTTACGCCGTCTTGGGCCTGATGGGCCCGCGCGCCCGCGCGGTGTTGGCCACGGTGAGCGAGGACGACTTGTCCAGCGCGGCGTTCCCGTTCCGCACCAGCCGCGAGATCGCGCTGGGCTTCGCCCGGGTCCGCGCCACCCGCATCAGCTACGTGGGCGAGTTGGGCTGGGAGCTGTACGTGCCCGCCGAGTTCGCGACCCACGTGTTCGACCGGCTGCTGGAGGCCGGCGCCGCGCACGGGATGCGGCTGGCCGGGTACCACGCCATGAACAGCCTGCGGCTGGAGAAGGCCTATCGCCACTGGGGCCACGACATCGACGGCGACTCGACGCCGTTGGAGAGCGGCCTCGGCTTCGCCGTCGCCTGGGACAAGCCGGGCGAGTGGATCGGGCGCGAGGCGCTGCTGCGGCAGCGCCAGGCCGGCGTCGGCCGCCGGCTGGTGCAGTTCCGCCTCGACGACCCGGAGGCGATGCTGTTCCACGACGAGCCGATCTGGCGCGACGGCGCCTGTTGCGGGCGCGTGACCAGCGCCATGTTCGGCCATACCGTCGGCGCCACGGTGGCGCTCGGGACCGTGGCCGGGCCGGCGCCGCTGGGCGCCGAGTTCCTGCGCGCCGGCCGCTACGACTCCAACCGCCTCCGCACCAAGCTCCTGGACCT
>CAXTVL010000217.1:1180-5088 GCA_964247515.1 uncultured Acetobacteraceae bacterium
CTACGAGAGCGAGGCCGGCGGCGCGCGGCTGCCGGCGACCGTCTCGCTGCTGCCGCTGCACGACCCACGCGGCCTGCGCATGACGGCCTGACCGGCTCAGCGGTTCAGCCGCCGCCCGCCGCTGACATGCGGGTTGCCGCGCAGGAAGAAGCGCCAGGGCGCCTCGACCGCGCGGGTGATGCCGATCCGGCGCGAGACGCCGATGGCGCCGACCGGATGGCGTCCCGGCGAGAGATGCAGCGGCCCCGGCGCGCACAAATCGAGCCCGTCGAGTTCGCGGTCGATCGCCAGCGCCGTGGCGAGCCGCCCGGGACCGCGCGTCATGTCGCGCTCGTGCGCGAGGCTGCGGTTGTGCCGCATGATCTCCTGGCCGAACTCCGGCTCGATGGCGCGGATCAACACTCCGGCACCTTGCCCGTCCGATTCGCTGGAGACGTTCAACATGAACGACACGCCATACGCTCGGTAAACGTAAGCGTGACCAACCTCCAGGAACAACGAACGGTTCCGCGCGGTCATCCGGCGGTAGGCATGGGCGGCCGGATCGCCCGGCGGATAGGCTTCGGTTTCGACAATCCGGCCTCCGGCAACGCCTTGCGGGAGGTTTCGGACCACCGACTGCCCGAGTAGGAACAAAGCCAGTTCGAGGGTGTCGCGGGGCAACATCGTCCTAGCGATGGGGCGGAACCGGCCGTTGGTTCTGTCAGTATATGTCAAAAAAAGCGTTGCTCTTAGTAGATGTTACGGTTCACATTGCAGGGGCAGGACGAAAGGGCGAAGGGTCGTATGGCTAACAGCAATGCACTTCCGGTTCTGGAAAAGAATAGTTCCCGTTCAGCAACAATCCAGCACGATCCGCAAACCAGGTCGCGCCGTGGCCTGATGGATGCCGAGGCCGGGCTGCCGCATCGCGTCGACGATGCCAAGATCGACACCTTGCGCAACATCCTGCTGGCGCTGGTGCGCCGCGACGGGCGCGACCTGACGGCGCGGCAGTTGACGGCGTTCCTGTCGGTCTACACCGCCGATTCGGTTCACACTGTTAGCACCCTGGCCGACGAGATGAACATTTCCCGTCCCGGTGTGACCAGGGTGATGGACCGGCTGGTGCAGTTCGACCTGATGGCGCGCGAGGAGGACCGCGAGGACCGCAGGCGGGTACTGGCCCGGCGCACCGCGCGCGGCCTCGAATTCTTCCGCGACCTGTCCGACATCATCAACGAATCGTCGATGAGCAAACGGGGTTTCTGACCCCGGCCTGCGACCCATCGCAGCCATGGCATCCCGCCGTGACCCGCGCGACGCCCGCCGTTTCCGTCAGGGCGACATCCGCCTTCGGCCGCCGGTCGCGCAACGACAGCAATTGCGCCACCACCGAGAGCGCGATCTCGGCCGGTAGCTTGCTGCCGACCTCGAACAAGCCGATTGGACAGGTCAGCCGCTCGATGCCGTCCGGCGGCACGCCGTCGCGTGCCAGGCGCGAGCGGAAGCGCGCCCGCTTGGTCGCCGAGCCGATCAGGCCCACGAAAGCCAGGTCGTCGCGCGCCAGGCAGGAACGGACGATCCGGTAGTCGAGCTGATGGTCGTGCGACATCACGAGCACCATGGCCCCGCTCGGCACGACATCGTCTGGAATGGTGGTCGTGACGCAATGAATTCCCTTCGGCACCGGCGACGCGAGCAGTTCGGCGCGGCTGTCCGCCCAGATGACCCGGCATGGCAGCGTCGCCAACAGCCTGACCACCGCCTGACCCACGTGCCCGGCCCCGAACACCGCCACCGTCCAGGACACCGGCAGCATCGGCTCGAACAACACGCCGACGCTGCCGCCGCAGCATTGGCCGAGGGCGGGGCCCAGCGGGAACGTCCGGCTCACCGGACCCACCACGCCGCTCTCCAGCATCTCGCGGGCCACGCGGCCGCATTCGTGTTCGAGCGCGCCGCCGCCCACCGTGTCGTCCTGCCCGGTCGCGGTGAACACCATCTTGGTGCCGCCGTCGCGCGGCGCCGAGCCACGCACCTCGGTGAGCGTCACCAGCACCGCCGGGACGGACGCCTCGGCGTGACGCGCCAGGGCGTCCAGCCAGGACGGGATCATGCGGGGCGGCGGGCGGTGGGCCGCCCGCGCGCCGCCTCGACCGCCAGCAGCACCCGCTCCGGCGTGGGCGGCGCGTCGAGTAGCCCGGCCCCGCACGCGGCCACCGCGTCCTTCAGCGCGTGGAACACCGAGATCCCGTGCATCAGCGGCGGCTCGCCGACCGCCTTGGAGCGGAACGCCGCGTCCTCGCGGTTCTCGCCCGCCTCCCACAGCCGCACCCGCAAATCGGCCGGCACGTCGCCCGCGACCGGGATCTTGTAGGTGCTGGGCGCGTGGGTCAGCAGCCGGCCCGCGCCGTCCCAGCGCAGTTCCTCGGTGGTCAGCCAACCCATCCCTTGCACGAACCCGCCCTCGATCTGGCCCAGATCGATGGCGGGATTGATCGAGCGCCCGGCGTCGTGGAGGATGTCGGTGCGCAACAGCCGGTACTCGCCGGTCAGCGTGTCGACTTCGACCTCTGACACCGACGCGCCGTAGGCGAAGTACAGGAACGGCCGTCCGACATGGTTGGCGCGGTCGTAGTGGATCTTGGGTGTCGCGTAGTAGCCCGTGGCGGAGAGCTGGATACGGCGCTCGTAGGCCTCGCGCACCACGGTCGCGAACGGCAGCGACAACGCGCCGCCCGACACCGCGCCGTCCTGGAACGTCACCGCCGCCTCGGCCACGCCGAGCAGCTCGGCGGCGACCGGCGCCCGGCGGGCGCGCAAGGTCTGCGCCGCCGCCGCCGCCGCGCGGCCATTGAGGTCGCAGCCGGACGACGCCGCGGTGGGCGAGGTGTTCGGCACCTTGCTGGTGGCGGTCGCCATCAGCCGGATGCGCTCGAGCGGCAGGCCGAACACGTCCGCCACCACCTGCGCCACCTTGACAAACAGCCCCTGCCCCATCTCGGTGCCGCCGTGGTTCAGTTGCACGCTGCCGTCGGTGTAGAGGTGGATCAGCGCGCCGGCCTGGTTCAGGTGCTTCAGCGTGAACGAGATGCCGAACTTCACCGGTGTGAGCGCCAGGCCACGCTTGATCCACTCGCTGTCGCGGTTGAACGCCGCCACTTCGCGGCGGCGGCGCTCGTACTGCGAGCTTTCGACCAGGTCGCCGACCAATTCGGCGATCACGTTGTCCTCGACCGTCATGCCGTACGGCGTCGCGTCGCGCTCGCCGCGGCCGTAGAAGTTCCGCCGCCGGACCTCCAGCGGGTCGAGCGCCAGGGCGCGGGCGATCTCGTCGATGACGTATTCCATGCCGAACATGCCCTGCGGCCCGCCGAAGCCCCGGAACGCCGTGTTGGACACGGTGTTGGTCTTGCAGCGGTGCGAGACGATGGTGACGTGCGGCAGGAAGTAGCAGTTGTCCGCGTGCATCATGGCGCGGTCGTTGACCGCCCCGGACAGGTCTGGCGACATGCCGCAGTTCCCGCACAGCTCGACGTCGAGCGCCGCGATCACCCCGCCTTCGTCGAAGCCCACGTCGTAGTCGATGCGGAAATCGTGCCGCTTGCCGGTCAGCACCATGTCGGTCTCGCGGTCGAGCCGCAGCTTGACCGGCCGGCCGGTGCGCCGCGCCAGCAGCGCCGCCACCACGGCGATCAGCGAGGCCTGGCTCTCCTTGCCGCCGAAGCCGCCGCCCATGCGCCGCGTCTCGCAGGTCACGGCATGGTCGGCGATGCCGAGCGCGCGTGCCACCAGATGCTGCACCTCGGTCGGGTGCTGGGTCGAGGAATGCACCAGCAGGTCGCCATCCTCGCCCGGCACCGCCATCGCGACCTGGCCTTCGAGGTAGAAATGCTCCTGCCCGCCCAGCCGCACCCGGCCCTGCC